>NZ_JACETT010000043.1:0-53070 GCF_013912365.1 Thermoactinomyces intermedius | reverse complement strand
TAGGTCGTTGCCAGGCAAATTGTCACCCAAACCACCTTCAGCAAGACTGCTGAAGGTGGTTTTTTTATGCTTGTTAAAAACGGTTGGCCAGTGGCGGTGGCAATGGCTTGGGAGAGCTGTAGAAAGGATGTGGAAAGAGAGAAATGAACTGGTTTTCCTCTCCAAATCAAAATGTTGAAGGCATCCGTTTCAGCCAAAGGATGAAATGTAATGTGTGGATTATCAACAAAAATGTCACGCAGAAATTACAGAAAGCAGGCAAATCGTCAGGTTGAATGCACAAATTTTCAACATGAAGGACTTGATGTTTCTTGTCTGGGGCCGTTGAAAATATCTAAGAGCCGGTCAAAAAATCCGGAATCATCCATCTTGCCCGAGGAAGAACGTTTGGACTTGGTGCAGACCGGATATGGATTAAAAAATTAATCGTCCGGAAAACCGATTTAAAAACCGGTTAAAAGCGGAAAGTGGCAATTGCATTTGGCCGGAATATCATACCCGCATCTGACGATACAGGGGGAGTAAGAGATGTGCGGCGGGATGGGACAAAGCAGGCGATGCAAAATGAGGAAAAGAAAGCCCGGATGTTTTTTCTGCAGCCATGGAATGGAAGCGGAATGAAACGGCTTTTTCTTGTATCAAACGGGTCTTAAACAAGGTTTTTACGGATTTTGTGTTGCTTAAGGCCAATTTTTTTCTTGAAAAACCAAATTTATTGCAAAAAACACGAACAAGGAGAAATTTGTTATCTGTAAATGTTCGTTTATTATATTGACGTGTTCCATGGGTTCCTGTTACACTGATAGTGAATTAAATAGCTGTTGTTTTCTCATATATGCTCAGGAATATGGCTTGAGCGTCTCTACCAGGAAACCGTAAATTTCCCGGCTATGAGAAAAAAACTGTTGGTGGGATCTTCTTGAAGGAAGATGAGCCTAAGCAGTAGTTTTTCTCATGCCCTTTTTCAGAAAACCTGCTGTTTAGGCTTATCTTTTTGAAAAGGAGAGGAACCATGGATCAGGCAAAAGTCGGAGTGATTATGGGGAGCACCTCAGATTGGCCGACAATGAAAAATGCATGTGAAGTGTTGGACGAATTGGGAATCAGCTATGAAAGCAAAGTCGTTTCCGCCCACCGCACCCCCGATGAAATGTTTCAATATGCCAGTGAAGCTGAAAACCGGGGCATTCAAGTCATAATAGCGGGGGCAGGGGGAGCCGCCCATTTGCCGGGAATGGTGGCAAGCAAAACCGTATTGCCGGTGATCGGGGTTCCCATCAAAACATCTTCCCTGAATGGATTGGATTCCTTGTTGTCCATTGTGCAAATGCCAGGAGGCGTTCCGGTGGCAACCGTTGCCATCGGCAAAGCCGGCGCGGTCAATGCCGGATTGCTGGCGGCGGAAATGCTCGGCATCAACGATCCGGAAATTCGTAAACTCCTGCAGCAACGAAGGGAGCAAATCCGTGAGCGGGTATTGAAGGAGAGTGATCTTGCTTGAATTCAAATTTGGAGGAAACACCGCAAGCATTGATCTCTCCGGGCCAAACCATCGGTATTTTAGGCGGGGGACAATTGGGAAGAATGATCATTAATGAAGGGAGAAAGATGGGTTTTCACTTTGTGACCCTGGATCCCGATCCCGATTGTCCGGGAGCGCAAGCATCGGACCGGCACATTGCGGCTCAATATGACGATTGGGCTGCCGTGGCCAAACTGGCCGGACAATGCGATTTGATTGTGTATGAATTTGAAAACATCCCTCCGGAAGTGGTTGAACACCTGGAAAAGATCAAGCCGCTTCCACAGGGAAGCCGGTTGTTGAAAACCACCCGGCATCGGTTGAGGGAGAAAAAAGCGCTCCGGCAAGCGGGTGTTCCGGTGGCCCGTTTTCAAGAAGTGAATACGTTTCAGGATCTGATGCAGGCAGTGGAAGAGTTGGGATGGCCGGCCGTGCTCAAAACGACAACGGGCGGTTACGACGGAAAAGGACAGTGGATTTTGCATTCCCGGGATGATATGAACCGGTTGCCGGACGGCCTGTTTCGAGAAGGCAAACCCTTCATACTGGAGGAATGGGTTCCTTTTGAAAAAGAAATTTCGGTGGTCGTTGCCAGGAGTATTCACGGAGAAATGGCTGCTTTTCCGCCGGCTGTCAATGTGCATCGCAATCATATTTTGCATCTGTCGGTTTCCCCGGCTCCGGTTTCCGATTCCGTCATCCGACAGGCCGTCCATTGGGCCAAACAGATCGCGGAGTCTTTGGAGGTTGTCGGTCTCATCGCAGTGGAGATGTTTTGCATGGAAGACGGAAGGCTGCTGGTGAATGAACTGGCTCCCCGGCCTCACAATTCCGGCCATTACACCTACGATGCCTGCCTGACTTCACAATTTGAACAGTTGATCCGTGCCGTTGCCGGGCTGCCGCTCGGACCGGCGGAGCAAGTAAAGCCGGCTGTGATGGTGAATCTCCTCGGAGAGCACATGGAAATGTTCCGGCGGCATTTTCCCCGGCTCCCGGGGGATATCAAGCCGCATTGGTACGGAAAAAAGGAAGCAAAGCCCGGAAGGAAAATGGGGCATCTGACCTTGCTCGGCCGGTCCATGGAAGAAGCGGTTCAGTGGATGGACGGAAGCGGAATTTGGCCTCCTTTGACGAGACAAGAAAAAAAGGTTATTTATAATAGAGATTCTTAAAAAAAGGTGGAAAAGCAATGATTGAACGTTATACGCGACCCGAGATGGGACAAATCTGGACCGAAGAAAACAAATACCAAGCATGGTTGGAAGTGGAGATTCTTTCCTGCGAGGCTTGGTCCAAATTGGGCGTCATTCCGGAAGAAGACGTCAAGCAGATCCGCAAGAACGCGGAAATTCATGTGAACCGCATTTATGAAATTGAACAGGAGACGCGCCATGATGTGGTGGCCTTCACCCGGGCGGTGGCGGAAACTTTGGGACCGGAATCCAAATGGGTTCACTATGGATTGACCTCCACCGACGTGGTGGATACGGCGCTTTCCTATCTCTTAAAGCAAGCCAATGAAATCTTGCTCAAAGACCTGGACCGTTTGATTGAGGTGTTGAAAGAAAAAGCCAAAGAGCATAAATACACCGTCATGATGGGGCGCACCCACGGGGTTCATGCGGAACCGACCACATTCGGACTGAAAATGGCCCTGTGGCTGGAAGAGATGAAACGAAACAGAGAACGTTTCTTGCAAGCCATGGAGACCGTGCGGGTTGGAAAAATTTCCGGGGCGGTCGGAACGTATGCCAATATTGATCCTTTTGTGGAGAAATATGTTTGCGAAAAACTGGGGTTGAAACCTTCCCCGATATCGACGCAAACCCTGCAACGCGACCGTCATGCGCAATACCTCTCCACCTTGGCCCTGATTGCCACATCGCTGGAGAAGTTTGCCACCGAGATTCGCGGCTTGCAAAAAAGCGAGACCCGGGAAGTGGAAGAGCCTTTCCGCAAAGGACAAAAAGGTTCTTCGGCCATGCCGCACAAACGCAATCCGATCGGTTGCGAAAACATCAGCGGATTGGCCCGGGTGGTTCGCGGACACATGGTCTCCGCATATGAAAATGTTTCTCTCTGGCATGAACGGGATATTTCCCATTCATCGGTGGAACGGGTGATTTTGCCGGATTCCACGATTTTGCTCAACTATATGTTGAATCGTTTCACCAACATTGTTCGTGATTTGACCGTATTCCCGGAGAACATGAAACGGAATATGGAACGGACCTTCGGTCTCATTTATTCACAACGGGTGCTGCTCAGTCTCATCAACAAAGGCCTGAAACGGGAAGAGGCATATGACCGCGTCCAGCGTTTGGCCATGCAGGCTTGGGAGGAACAGCGTCCGTTTAAGCCCCTGGTGAAACAAGATGAGCTGATTTCCCGGACATTAACCCCCGAAGAGGTGGAAGATTGCTTTGATTACCGGTACCACTTGAAACAAGTGGACACGATTTTCACCCGGTTGGGGTTGGATGATTGATTTCGCGGTGAAGCCGGTTTTCCGGCTTCCCTCCCACCTTCCTTTGAAAGGAGCAGGGCAATGGATACCTTGGAGATGTTATACGAAGGAAAGGCCAAGCAAATTTTTAAAACCGGTGACCCTTCCTTGGTTTTGGTGCGGTACAAGGATGCGGCAACGGCTTTTAACGGTGAGAAGAAGGCTGAGCTTTCAGGCAAAGGCGAATTGAACAACCGGATCAGTTCCTTCTTCTTTCAACTGTTAAGCAATGAAGGCATTCCACATCATTTTGTAAGAGAAGTTTCCGCACGCGAGCAACTGGTGAAAAAGGTGAACATCATCCCGCTGGAAGTGGTGGTGAGAAACCGGGTGGCCGGTTCCATGGCCAAAAGGCTGGGGCTGGAAGAAGGACAAATCCTGCCGCAACCGGTGGTGGAGTATTATTACAAAAATGATGAGCTTGGGGATCCGCTTTTGACGGAAGACCATGTGGCCATCTTGAATCTGGCAACCCCTGCGCAAAGAGCCCGACTCAAAGAGATGGCTTTGCAGGTGAACCGCTTTTTGTCGGAGTGGTTGGATCAACGGGGAATTATGTTGGTGGATTTTAAATTGGAATTTGGAACGGATGAAAAGGGTGAAATATTGTTGGCGGACGAAATTTCACCGGATACTTGCCGCTTTTGGGATAAAGAAACCGGGGAGCGTCTGGATAAAGATCGTTTTCGCCGTGATCTCGGCCAGGTTGTGGAATCTTATCGAAAAATTTGGAATCGTTTGGAAGGGGATAGCCATGTTTAAAGCTGAAATCTTCGTGTCGCTGAAAGAAAGTGTTCTGGATCCGCAGGGGGTGGCCGTCAAAAGTTCATTGCATTCCCTCGGGTTTCAAAAAGTGAGCGATGTCCGCATCGGCAAGCGCCTGGAGATGATGCTGGAATGTGACAGCCGGGAAGAGGCGGAGAAACAGGTTCAAGCGATGTGTGAAAAAATGTTGGCCAATCCAACGATAGAAAATTATACCTTTGAACTGGAGAGGGTGTCCTGACGTGAAATTTGCGGTTCCCGTATTTCCCGGATCCAATTGTGACATGGACTGTATCCATGCGGTTGAAGACGTATTGGGCGAACCGGTGACGCCGGTATGGCATCATGAGTCGGATTTGTCTTCGTTTGATGCCGTGATTTTGCCGGGAGGATTTTCTTACGGCGACTATTTGCGCTCCGGTGCCATTGCACGGTTTTCCCCGGTGATGCAAGGTGTCAAAAAAGCAGCGGCAGACGGAAAACTGGTGATCGGTATCTGCAACGGATTTCAAATTTTGCTGGAAAGCGGATTGTTGCCGGGAGCGATGTTGAAAAACAAAAACCTTTCTTTTCTCTGTGATTTTCAGACCCTGCGCGTGGAAAACGCCAAAACCCCGTTTACGATGCAGTATCAGGAAGGCGAACGGATCCGGATTCCGATCGCGCATCAGGAAGGCAATTACTACTGTGACGAAAAGACCCTCGCCGGGTTGGAAGAAAACGGGCAGATTGTGTTTCGTTATGCGGATGAAAATCCCAACGGCTCCGTGCAAAACATCGCAGGCATTTGCAACCGGGAAGGAAACGTGCTGGGCATGATGCCCCACCCGGAAAGGGCAATTCACGAGTGGATGGGATCCGAAGACGGAAGACGCCTGTTTCAATCGATGTTGAAATACGGGAAGGAGAATGGCGGTGCAGCTTGAGAACAAAGTGATCGAGAAGTTGGGCAATGAACCCTCCCCGGAAGTGATCAAGGAGAAAAAATTATACCGGGAGATGGGGCTGTCGGATCAGGAGTTTGAACAAATTGCCGGGCATCTGGGACGTTTGCCGAACTGGACGGAAACAGGGATTTACAGTGTCATGTGGTCAGAACACTGCAGTTATAAAAATTCAAAACCGTTGTTGAAGCGGTTTCCGACCCAGGGTCCAAGGGTGATTCAAGGGCCCGGGGAGGGAGCCGGGGTGATCGACATTGATGATGGCCAAGCCGTTGTTTTTAAAATCGAAAGTCACAATCACCCTTCAGCCATTGAACCGTTCCAGGGGGCCGCAACCGGGGTGGGCGGCATCATCCGGGATGTCTTCTCCATGGGCGCCAGACCCGTTGCGCTTTTAAATTCGCTCCGGTTTGGCGATTTGCGTTCCCCGAGGGTCCGTTATCTGTTTGAACAAGTTGTGGCCGGGATTGCCCATTATGGAAATTGCATCGGCATTCCGACCGTGGGCGGGGAAGTCGTTTTTGACGATGCATATGACGGCAATCCGTTGGTCAATGCCATGTGCGTGGGTGTCTTGAATCATGACGAGTTGCAAAAAGGGGTTGCCATTGGTCCGGGAAATCCCGTGATTTATGTCGGTTCCAGCACCGGACGGGACGGGATCCACGGAGCCACGTTTGCCAGTGAAGAGTTGAATGAATCGGCCGGGGAAAAACGTCCGGCGGTTCAAGTCGGCGATCCGTTTATGGAGAAGCTGCTGCTTGAGGCTTGTTTGGAAATGGTGAAAAAGGAAATGTTGATCGGGATTCAGGACATGGGCGCCGCCGGACTCACCTGTTCCAGTGCCGAAATGGCGGCCAAAGGCGGGCACGGATTGGAACTGAATCTGGATCTGGTTCCCCAGCGCGAAAAGGGAATGACCCCCTATGAGATCATGCTTTCCGAATCCCAAGAACGGATGCTTCTGGTGGTGGAAAAAGGACGGGAGCAAGAAATCATGAACATCTGCAAGAAGTGGGGCTTGCAATCCGCCGTGATCGGGCAGGTGACTGAAGGGAACCGTTACCGGATTTATTTCCAAAACCAATTGGTGGCTGACATTCCGGTCAATACGCTGGTGGATGACGCCCCGGTTTATACCCGGGAGGAAAAAGTCCCGGAATATTATGTGCAAAACGCTTCGGTCCAACCGGAAGAAGACTTGAAAGATATTGATCCCGGGCAAGCGCTTTTGCAGATGGTTTCTTCCCCCAACATGGGAAGCAAAAAGTGGGTTTACCGCCAATATGACCACATGGTGCGTGCCAGCACGGCGGTGCGGCCGGGATCGGATGCCGCGGTGGTCATTCTTCGCGGGACGGAGAAAGCCTTGGCCATGTCCACCGACGGAAACGGGCGTTATGTTTATCTCGATCCGGTGCAGGGAGGAAAAATTGCGGTCAGTGAAGCGGCGCGAAATGTGGTTTGTTCCGGGGCAGAGCCTTTGGGAATCACGGATTGCCTGAATTTCGGAAACCCGGAAAAACCGGAAGTGTATTGGCAGCTGTCCAAGGCAATTGACGGCATGTCCGAGGCTTGTCGCGTGCTTGAATCCCCAGTTATTGGCGGAAATGTCAGCTTATACAACGAAACCAAAGGAAATCCGATTTACCCGACTCCGGTGGTGGGAATGGTCGGGCTGATCCAAAAGCGGGAGCATATCACGACGCAAGCGTTTAAAAACGACGGGGATGTGATTTTCCTCCTGGGGGACACTTATGCCGAACTGGGAGGAAGCGAGTTGCAACATCTGATCACGGGCTCGATCAGCGGCCGGCCGCCGGTTTGTGATCTTCAGAAAGAACAGGCTGTGCAAAAAGCGGTTCTTCAAGCCATTCGTTCCGGATACGTCCAATCGGCGCATGATGTGTCCGAAGGCGGTTTGGCTTTGGCTCTGGCCGAATCTTGCATTTCCGGCGGAAAAGGGGCAACTGTCTCCGTGGAGACTGACTTGGCACCGGCTGTCTGTTTGTTCAGTGAAAGTCAGTCGCGCATTTTGATCACCGCTTCCCCGGAAAATGCGGGTCAGATTCAGGAGATTGCCCGCCAATACGGAGTTCCTTGCCGCAAAATCGGGAAAGTGACCGATGAACGTAAGTTGAAGGTCTCGGTAAACGGGCACGGTGCCATTCACCAAGATGTTGATCTTTTGAGCAAACGATGGGAGGCTGCCATTTCATGCGCGATGAATCCATCTTCGACTTCGATGAGTTAAACGAAGAATGTGGTGTTTTTGCGATCATCGGACATCCGGATGCCGCGCTGCTCACATATTACGGCTTGCACGCTTTGCAACACCGGGGGCAGGAAAGTGCCGGCATTGTTTCCGCTGAGGACGGGGAATTGTTTGCCAAACGGGGGACCGGGCTGGTGACCGAAGTGTTTGATTCCGCGAACTTGAAAGGGTTAAAGGGAACCACCACCATCGGCCATGTCCGGTACTCCACCTCCGGGGGATCCGGATTGGAAAATGCCCAACCTTTGCTCTTTAATTTTTCGTCGGGCAAATTGGCGATTGCGACCAACGGAAACTTGGTGAATGCCAAACGGTTGCGCTTGCAACTGGAAAAAGAAGGATCCATTTTTCAAACCACGTCCGATACGGAAGTTATTGCCCATTTGATTGCCCGATCCAAAGCCCCGACACTGAAAGAAGCCGTCAAAGAAGCCCTGAAGCAAGTGGTCGGCGCTTATGCTTTGCTCATCCTGACCAATGATCAATTGATCGTCGCTTCAGATCCGCACGGCCTTCGTCCTTTTGCCATGGGGAAAATCGGAGATGCTCATGTCTTTTCATCCGAAACCTGTGCGTTTAATGTGATCGGCGCAGAATTGGTAAGAGAAATCGAACCGGGGGAGATGATTGTTTTCGACCGGAACGGCGGGATGAAAACCACCCGGTTTGCCGGAAAAAGAGAACGCGCGCTTTGCGCATTTGAATATGTGTATTTTGCCCGTCCGGACAGTTTGATCCGCGGGGTGAATGTGCATGCGGCCCGCAAGCGGATGGGAAGAATCTTGTCGCAAGAAGCACCGGTGGAAGCGGATGTGGTGACCGGGGTGCCGGATTCCAGCACCTCAGCGGCAATCGGGTTTGCCGAAGCAACGGGCATTCCGTACGAGTTGGGATTGATTAAAAACCGCTATATCGGACGGACTTTCATTCAACCGAGCCAGGAATTGCGGGAACAAGGCGTGCGGATGAAGTTAAGCGCTGTGGAGGGTGTGGTTTCCGGAAAAAGAGTCGTTATGGTGGACGATTCGATTGTCCGGGGCACCACCAGCCGCCGGATTGTACGGATGCTGCGGGAAGCGGGCGCCACGGAAGTCCATGTCCGCATCAGTTCCCCTCCTGTGAAAAATCCGTGTTTTTACGGAATTGACACGCCGGACCGCAAACAGTTGGTGGCGGCGGTGAAAAGCATCGATGAAATTTGCAAAGAGATTGGCGCCGATTCGCTGGCTTTTCTCAGCGCCAAGGGAATGCTGAATGCCATTGGATACACTTCATCCGATCAAAACCACGGGCACTGTCTGGCTTGTTTCACCGGTGAATATCCGACCGAAGTGGAAGAGGGACTGACATTGGAGGGGAAATCATGAGTCAAGCGTACAAGGCCGCAGGAGTCGATATCCAGGCCGGCAATGAGACCGTCAAACGGATCAAAAAGCATGTGCAAAGAACCATGCGTCCCGAAGTGTTGGGGAACATCGGCGGATTTGGCGGATTGTTTGCCTTAAAGCCTTATGAGGAGCCGGTACTGGTCTCGGCAACCGACGGCGTCGGGACCAAACTGTTGATTGCCATGATGATGGACAAACATGATACCGTCGGCGTGGATTGTGTGGCCATGTGTGTGAATGATATCATTGTTCAAGGGGCAGAGCCCTTGTTTTTCCTGGATTATTTGGCCACCGGCCGCCTTTTTCCCGAACAGGCCGAAAAAGTGATCAAGGGAATCGCCGATGGATGCGAACTGGCAGGCTGTGCGTTGATCGGGGGAGAAACAGCGGAAATGCCCGGAATGTATTCATCGGGAGAATACGATATCGCCGGGTTTGCAGTGGGGGTTGCCGAAAGAAAGAATCTTTTGCCGCGGAAGAACATCCAAGAAGGCGATGTCCTGATCGGGCTTGCTTCCAGCGGACTCCACAGCAATGGGTTCAGCCTGGTGCGGAAAGTGCTGCTTCAGAACCAAAAACATTCAATTCACGAAGAAATTCCGGCATTGGGACAAACCCTGGGCGAAGAGTTGCTTACCCCGACCCGCATTTATGTAAAAACCATATGGACGCTTCTCCGGGAATTTACCATCAAAGGCATGGCCCACATCACCGGAGGCGGGTTTGTGGAAAATATTCCCCGCGTTTTGCCGGAGGGGGCTTGTGCCGTGATTGACCGGTCTTCATGGGAGATCCCACCGATTTTTTCCTTGATTCAAAAAGAAGGAGCCATTGGTATTGAAGAAATGTACCAAACATTCAACATGGGAATCGGCATGGTCCTGATCGTCCCTGAAGAAGAAGCCAAAGCGGTGGCTCAAGCTGCCGGGCAACTTGGGGAGAAGGCTTGGATCATCGGAAACATCGGAATCGGTACCCAACCCGTCCGGTGGACAGGAGGGGATGCATAGTGGGTGTAGCTGTTTTTGCTTCCGGTAACGGGAGCAATTTTGAAGCGCTGGTCCACCATTCCCGCAAGCACGCTTGGGCAGATGAAATCCGGCTGTTGTTTTGCGACCGGCCGGGAGCCGGTGTGATCGGGCGGGCCGAACGGTTGAAGATTCCGGCCATTCAACGGAGCCCCAAGGAATTTGCCGATAAAGCGTCTTATGAAAGATGGCTGCTCGGGGTGTTAAAGGAACATGGGATTGACCGGATCGTGCTGGCAGGATATATGCGGTTGATTGGCCCGACATTGCTGGAGGCTTATCCCGACCGGATTATCAATATCCATCCTTCATTGTTGCCGGCGTTTCCCGGAAAAGATGCCATTTTGAAAGCCTACTGCCATCCGGTTTGTGTGTCCGGCGTCACGGTTCACCTGGTTGATGAAGGAATGGATACCGGACGGATTTTGGCACAAGTCCCGGTTTCCATCGAAAAAGGGGACACTCTGGAAACCTTTGAGGAAAAAATGCATCAGGCAGAGCACCGGTTGTATCCCGAGGTTGTTCAAAAATGGATTGCCGGTGAAATCGGGATTAAAGAACAGTACAGCTGATAAGGGAGGCAGAACATTGGCAAATGCAAAGCGCGCATTGATCAGTGTGTCGGACAAAACCGGGATTGTCGATTTCGCGCAGAAACTGGCATCCCTGAATATGGAAATCATCTCAACGGGAGGAACCTGCCGGTTATTAAAAGAAGCGGGGATTCCGGTCAAAAATATCTCGGAAGTCACGGGGTTTCCGGAAATCTTGGATGGACGTGTCAAAACCTTACACCCCAAAATCCACGGCGGAATTTTGGCCAAACGGGACACCGCTTCCCACCTGGAGCAATTGAAAGAAAACGGAATCGGAACCATTGATGTGGTCATCGTCAACCTTTATCCCTTTCAAAAAACGATTGAAAATCCGGATGCAACGTTGGAAGACGCCATCGAAAACATCGATATCGGCGGCCCTTCCATGCTTCGTTCCGCGGCCAAAAATCATCAGGATGTCACAGTCGTGACCGATCCACAGGATTATGACCGCGTTTACCGGGAATTGTCGCAACAGGGAAGCACCAGCTTGGAAACCAGAAGATATCTGGCCGCGAAAGCTTTTAACCATACGGCTTATTATGATGCGCTCATTGCCGGATACTTTAATCAGTTGCTGGATAATCCGTTCCCGGATCAACTGACCATGACATTCACCAAAGCACAATCGCTCCGCTATGGGGAAAACCCGCATCAAAAAGCGGCTTTCTACAAGAAAACCTTTGGCAACCACAGCCACACGTTGGCCGGAGCCAAACAACTGAACGGAAAAGAATTGTCTTACAACAACCTTAATGATGCCAATGCCGCCTTGGAACTGGTGCGCGAATTTGACCAGCCGGCCGTCGTTGCCATCAAGCATATGAATCCGTGCGGAGTGGGACTGGGTTCCAATCTGTTGGAGGCATATCAAAAAGCGTATGAGGCCGACCCGGTGTCCATTTTTGGAGGCATTGTGGCAACCAATCAGACGGTGGATGCCCAAACGGCGGCGGAAATGAAGAAAATCTTCTTGGAAATCATCTTGGCGCCGGCCTTTACGGAGGAAGCCCTTGAGATTTTAAAAACGAAGAAAAATTTGCGTTTGTTAACCGTGGAAGAAGCGGCGAAAGGACAAGCAGGCATTCCGTTGAAACTGCAATCGATCGGCGGAGGGCTCCTTGTACAGGAAGAAGATCTGAAAAGTCTGGTGAAAGACGAATGCAAAGTGGTGACGGACCGTGCACCCAGCGAAGAAGAATGGGAGCAGTTGTTGTTTGCCTGGAAAGTCGTCAAACATGTCAAATCCAATGCCATTGTGTTGGCAAAAGATTTCCGGACGGTGGGCGTCGGCGCCGGGCAGATGAACCGGGTCGGTTCGGCGAAAATCGCCATTGAGCAGGCCCAAGAGGCTTCCAAAGGATCCGTGCTTGCTTCGGATGCTTTCTTCCCGATGAGAGACACGGTCCAGGCAGCCGCCGAAGCAGGGGTGACCGCCATCATCCAACCGGGCGGGTCGATCCGGGATGAAGAATCCATCGAAGAAGCCAACCGGCACGGCATTGCCATGGTGTTTACAGGGATTCGCCATTTTAAACATTAATCATTCATGAAAGAGAACGGGAGACGTATCAGAAGCCTTTTCTTGTGCGTATACTGGGAATAATTTTTGTGGAAAATGTAAATAGCACAAAGGAGGAATGAAGATGCGTCTCCTTTCATGGTCTCTTATGTGGATCGGCATCGCTCTGGCTTTAACTGGGTTGACGACATATTGGGCATATGATCTGGATCTTGCCGTTTGGCAAAGGCAACTGCAAACCGCAAGCGGTGTCTTTTACATGGCGGCAATGATCATCGGCGGAGTGTTTACCACCAAACGGTCTTATCGTCAGAAAAAACCTGTGGATAAAGAGCGGTCCTTTATCTGCATCATGGTGACATTGGGATTGTTTACGATCAGCCTGATGATTTCATAAGAAGAGCGGGGAGGAGACAATAAAGTGAAAGTGTTGGTTGTCGGCAACGGAGGAAGAGAACATGCCATTGTTTGGAAATTGCTAAAAAGCCCCAAGGTGGAAAAAGTGTATTGTGCACCGGGCAACGGAGGAATTCAGAAAGATGCAGAATGTGTGGATATTGCCGCCACTGACATCGAAGGGTTGGTTCACTTTGCAAAGGAAACCAAGGTGGATTTAACGGTGGTCGGCCCTGAAGTTCCCTTGTTGTCGGGAATTGTAGACCGTTTTGAAGAAGAGGGCCTTGCCATCTTTGGTCCCCGCAGGGAAGCGGCACGGATTGAAGGAAGCAAACGGTTTGCCAAAGAGTTCATGAAAAAATACGGAATTCCGACGGCAGATTTTCAATCATTCACGGAATCTTCGAAAGCAATCGAATATATCCGCGAGAAAGGTGCCCCCATTGTCATTAAGGCAGATGGTTTGGCGGCTGGAAAAGGGGTTGTGGTGGCAAGCACTTTGGAAGAAGCGGAAAAAGCCGTCATTAAGGCAATGGAAGAAAAGGTTTTCGGCGATGCCGGACAGGAGATTGTGATTGAGGAGTTTTTAAGCGGTCAGGAAATGTCGTTGATGGCGTTTATGGACGGAAAAACGGTTAAACCGATGGTGGTTGCCCAAGACCATAAGCCGGTGTTTGATCATGATCAAGGCCCCAACACCGGGGGAATGGGCGCTTATTCACCGGTTCCCCAGATTCCGGATGAAGTGGTCCGCGAAGCCGTTGAAACGATTTTGCTTCCCGTGCAAAAAGCGTTTAAAGAAGAAGGAATCGAGTACAAAGGAGTATTGTATGCGGGGTTGATGATCACCGCATCCGGACCGAAAGTGATTGAGTTCAATGCCCGCTTTGGCGATCCGGAAACCCAAGTGGTGCTGCCCAGACTGAAAACGGATTTGGTGGAAATCATGGAAGCGGTCATTGATGGCAAGCTCTCGGAACAGGACATCGTGTGGAGTGATCAAGCCGCCGTTTGCGTGATTTTGGCCTCGGGCGGTTATCCGGGCTCGTATCAGAGAGGAGTGCCCATTCAAGGACTTGACAAACCGGCTGCCGATACGGTGATTTTCCATTCCGGAACGGTGTTGAGCGGTGAAGAGTGGTTAACGGCAGGAGGACGGGTTTTAGGAGTCACGGCATGGGGAGAGTCGATTCAAGAAGCACAAATGCGGGCTTATGAGCGGGTAAAACAAATTTCGTTTGACAATGTTCATTACCGGACCGATATTGCAAAGAAAGCTTTGTAAACCGCTGAACGGGACTGCTGGATGCAAACCAGCAGTTTTTTATTATGTAAGGAAAATAATAAAAACGAGCCGCTGGGTCAGGCTCGTTAAATTTGGCAACCGGCACCGGTTGCGCAATAAAAGCCGTGTTCTTCATTCATTATCCAATTTGAGTCGTTTCTTTTTCCCCTTGAATGCTGATTCCGTTGACCGGGATCTTAAACCACCAACCGCCTTGTGTTTTTTGACCGGTTGGTAACCCGCTTTTTTCAGGGAACGGGCAACCGTCCAGCTGGCGGTGTATACGGTGGCCAAATTGGTCGACTCATCAAATTGGATCACAGTTTCTTTTTCCATTTCGCTAAGAGACATATAACTCACGCTCCTAAAACGGTTTTAATTTTCAAAAAACCGATCGTTTGTTCGCATTGCTATTAACCTTATTGTACCACTTTTTTTATGGAATGCCACCTCTGAATCAAAATCAACTTGATTCTTTTTTTCGACGTCAGGTTACAAATTATCCTGCTTATTCATGATAAAAAATGACGAAATTTGTATACAATATTACCAAAGTTCGATTTTTGTCGAATGAAGAGTTGGAAAGGTCGGACAAGTGTTATGGTGATCTTAGCTTGATTCTACGCCATCTGACGCATTTAATCAACTGCCATCTTACAGCACAGGAAGGAAAAAGGCTGAAAAAAGTGTTAAAATTCTTGTCGATCAGGTGAATGAGAGATTTTTATGAAGTATTTTTCTTCATCTTTCCGCGGGTGAAAGCGTTTTCCTGCGTGTTGGCAAACACCTCGTTTGTCAGAAAACGTCAAATTTCGAAAGTGACCCGCGGGACAGATTTTCTTGAAAATCATTATACAAAAGAGTCAGAATTTAATCAAGAGATTCTCTTTTGTATTTTTATATTTTTATGTTATTTATGATTGCGTCTCCCCTTTCTTTTCTAAATCAGGAAAAAAGGGGAGAAAAAATTAAATTTTCATAGATTGCATCATGAAAATGCAATCATCCATTCCATGTTTTATTCTAATATTGTATAGTTTTAATTAAATATAACTTTTTTCATGAGAGCTTTCTGTTTTCTTTTCCGAAAATGGCGATAATTGGACAAAAACGGGTGACCCCCTCTGCAACTTTCAGAGCCGAATGAATCGCCAAACACAAAGGAAAACGACGACGTTTTGCCGATGCACAATAAGCCAGACCAACCAGTCCCAACGTAATGCGAATCAAAGCATCCAACGTACCCACATTCTTTTGCAAAGAAATCCCTCCTTTTGGCTTGTTACTGTTATTTTTGCAGGTTGTGCTCTGAAGTATGCAACCTGTGGACAGGTAAAATGTTGTTCGACTGGCAAGTACAAAAATTGAAGGGGAGAGAAAGATTGTTCATCGAGATTTCAGCTGCGGAACAAAACAGGTTGATTGATGTGGCAATGGGAAGAAAAGCCCCCAGCAAGTTGATCTTGGGAGGAACGGTACTGAATGTGTACACCGGACAACTGGAAAGAGCCGATATCGCCCTGTCCGGAAAAAGAGTGGCCTATGTCGGTCCGATGGAGCAAAGCGGGCTGAAGCTGGATGAAGAGATTCCCACTCTGGATGCGACCGGACAAGTGTTAGTCCCCGGCTATATCGAGCCTCACTCCCATCCGTCACAAATTTACCATCCGCTCACACTGGCGGAAAAAGCCGGATCCTTGGGTACCACCACTTTGATTTGTGATAATGTGGTCTTTTTTGCCGAAAAAAATTTGTCACAAGTCATACATATGATGGATCAATTAAAGAAGTCACCCGTTAAATTTTTCTGGTGGGCACGGTTGGATCCCCAAGCCACTTTGCCAGATGAACGGAAAGAGCTGTTTGATCAAAAACGGGTGGAAGAAATGATCGGCTATGACCAGGTGGTGCAAACCGGCGAGCTGACCGACTGGGCGTCCTTGCTGGATGGTGATGAAAAAATGGTTTCCTGGATCACTTCGGCCAAGAATCAAGGCAAAAAAGTGGAAAGTCATGCCCCGGGGTCTTCTTATCAAACCCTGGCCAGATTGTCTGCGGCCGGCGTGACCGGCGATCATGAAAGCATCAGCTGCGATGAAGTATTCAAAAGGCTCCGTCTGGGGTATATGGTCTCCTTGCGATACAGTTCCATCCGCCCGGATCTTCCGGATATCATGAAAGAACTGGTCCGGCAAGAAAATGTGCCGTGGCACCGGTTGATGATGACAAGCGACGGGGCGACACCGTTATGTTTTAAAGACGGATTTGTTGATTATTTGATTCGCTTGGCGATCGAAAGCGGTTGTCCGCCGGTTCGTGCTTACCAAATGGCAACCATCAATCCGGCCGTGTATTATCGTATGGATGAGCATCTGGGAGGAATTGCCCCGGGACGGATTGCCGACATTAACTTTTTGTCTTCATTAAATGATCCCACGCCGGTCAAAGTGATGGCCAACGGAGAAGTGATCGCAGAAAACGGAGTATTTAAGGAAGAGAAAAAATTGTCGCGTGAGACCGTTTATGCGGGAATGAAATGGGATATGTCATCCTTTGAAGTGAAGCCGGAGGATTTGGTCATTCCGGATCCGGGGAAAAAGAGATTTCCGGTGATCCAATTGATTAACTCCGTGATCACCAAACGGTCCAAAGAAAAAGTGGAAGTAAAAGATGGAAAAGTTTATTTGCCGGAGGATGATGAACGGCTGTTTTCTTTTTTGATTGACCGGAACGGCCGGTGGATCACCCACGGATTGATCCGCGGATTTGCCGTCGGTATTGACGGATTGGCGACGACCAACACGGGATCGCGTGATATCTTGGTTTTGGGAAGGGATCCGAAAGCGATGGCGATGGCTGTCAATCAAGTGATCCGGGACCAAGGGGGATTGGTTTGGATCCAGGATGGAAAGGAAAAGTTTTATTTGCCTCTGCCTTTATTGGGTATCATGGTGGACTTATCCCTCGATGACCTGATCGAACGGTTGGAGCCATTTGTTGATGAACTGAAGCAGTATGGGTTTTCCCATTTGGATCCGCTGTTTACCATGACGTTTTTATCCTCCACGCATCTTCCTTATATCCGGCTCACCAGTGAGGGGATCATGCAAGTGAAGAAGAAGAAAGTGGAGTATCCTTCCAGCCGGCTTTTGGAGCTGGTATAGTTGTTTTGAAGACGGATCCACATGCAGGTGGGCTTCTCAGACGGAACCCACCTCTTCCCCCTAAATAACAAAAAATTCCGATAATAAAAAAGACGGCTGCAGAGGATTTCAAGAAATCCCCGTTGCAGTGAAAGTTTGTTGAGAGATCCGGCGCCCTTTTCCGTAAGGAATGCACAAGGGGGTGCCGAAAATCGGATCGGTTGTCACCTTGGACTTCAGTTTGAAAACTTCTTCAACCATGCGTTCGTTGACCACCTTTTCCGGAGCACCCTGGGCATAGACGGTTTGGTTTTGGATGGCGACAATATGATGGGCATACCGGCAGGCCAAATTCAAATCATGCAGGACCATCACAATGGTACGCCCTTCTTTCTGGTTAAGGTCAAACAAAAGATCTAAAATTTCAATTTGATGAGTAACATCCAGATAAGTGGTCGGCTCATCCAACAAAATGACATCCGTGTCCTGGGCCAGGGTCATTGCGATCCAGGCACGTTGCCGTTGCCCTCCTGACAATGCGTCCAACGGATGATCCGCATATTCCGTCATTTGTGTCATTTTTAAAGCCCACAACACTTTTTCTTCATCTTCCTTGGACCATTGGCTGGCCCAAGTTTGATAAGGATAACGGCCTTGCTTGACCAGTTGCATCACGGTAAATCCTTCGGGAGTTTCGGGTCCTTGGGGAAGGATTGCCAACTGTTTGGCGATTTCTTTGGAAGGACATTTGTGGATTTCTTTTCCATTTAAAATGATTTGCCCTTCAACCGGTTTCAAAAGCCGCGCCAGCGAGCGCAGGAGGGTGGATTTCCCGCAACCGTTGCTTCCGACAAAAACCGTGATTTTTCCGTGCGGAACTTCCAAATTTAATTCCCGGATAATGGTGGAAGAGCCATATGCCAGTGTCAATTGGTGAGCGATGATGCCTTTTTGCAACAGGAACGCCTCCAGTCAGCCCTTGATCGGACCGCATTTGTATTTGTCTTTCATTCTATGAGAATAATTTTCAATCGTCAACGTGATTAAAATTTGTAATTCATTTTATTCTTTTAGATAAATGTTATTTTATATTTGACCCGGAGAGAGGGTTTGGATATATTAGTCTTTATGGTAGGGAAAGGGTTGCTTTTTTCTTGAAGGAATAAAGAGGAATGAACCGATGGGCGAATCGAAATATATATAAATTATGTGTACAATGTAGAGTAGGAATAAAAAAGGCGATTTTGTCCACAATAATTTTGCATGTGCTGTCGAAAATGAGCGAAACTTGATCAAAAGGAGTTTATACTCTTGAAAGTAATAAATTTCTGGGGAAATCAACGGTTGGCACAGTTTTTATTTTTATCCATTATCTTGACGCCATTGTTGCCGCCGGTTGCCCTTTTGTGCATTGCAACAGCTGTTTTGTGGCATCGGAAAAAATACCGGTTTGTAAAAGACCTCGATTGGCCGGAGAAGGCTTTCATCGGGTTCATGCTGATTTCCGCGGTCAGCTGGCTGGTTGAACCTTCCTGGTTTTACGGGATTCCCATCGGGTTGATTCCGATTGCCATGTTTGGGCTTTATTGGATGTTGGCGGTTTGGATCCGCCATTTGAACTGGTCTTGGCAAGAAGTCCAAAAGACGTACCTTGCTTTTTGGCTGAGCGGCCTTTACATTGCGGTCATTGTTTTTATTCAGCAAATGGATTGGCATGTGATCAATGACTCCTTTGTAGGTAATATTTTACAATTTTACAATGATTTTCGTTTTCAGTCGGAACGATCCGTCCGCAGCATCGGAACGTCGGGAAATTCCAATTTGACCGCCGCATTGCTCATCTGTTTTTCCCTGATGAGCATTTATGCCGCATCCGTGTTGAAGAAAAAATGGCATAAGTTGACGGCATTTTTGATTTTCGGGGTTTATGTGACGGCGATTTGGTGTACGGGTTCCCGCGGTGCCTGGGCCGGATTGCTCATCGGCTTGATTGTCCAGCTGTGGATGACGGGGCACCGAAAACGCACCGTGACGATCACGCTTGCTATTTTTTTGCTGATTTCTTGTTTTCCCGAGCTGATCCCGCGCAAAGAAACCCTGCAGGCGACCATTGAAGTCCGTTTGGAAGTGTGGACCACCGCGTTCAAGATTTTCAGGGAACATTGGTTGCTCGGAGTGCTGCCCCTTCATTTCGGCCAGCTTTTCGTCAAAGAAGCCGGATTTTATGTGTATCATGCCCATAACATTTTTTTGGGGATTGCCAGTGAGTTTGGTGTGTTGGGATTGAGCCTGTTTCTTTGGATGTTGCTGCTGACCATCCAACGGGCAAGGCGCTGGCGGAAGGTGGCCAACCAAAAAGAAGAAAAAAGGCTGGCCGGGATGCTATTGTCTTTGACCATTGCCCTTTTGGGACATGGAATGTACGACTATCCGATTATTGCTCCGCAAATCGGCCTGATGTTTATGCTTAGTGTCATTATCATTCATACTCAGTATGTTCGTCGTTGCGTCAATAAGCCGGATTGGAGCAAGCCTTCGGAACCCGAGCCGGAACTTCCCGCTTTTTCGGAGCGAAAAGTGATTTCATGGATCCTGCTTTTTATCCCATATGAAGTGATGTACTGGATCTATCGCTTTTTTGTACACCGGAAAATCGAGTAGAAGCCGGGGGAAGTGCATTTCCCCGGCTTTTTTGTATTGATCCAAGAGGAACAAGAGTGTATAAAATCTGAAAAATTCGATCAGGATGATACCATGAAGAAACTTTTTGGTTTGAGGTGGTACCCGTGAAATGGATACATATGCTTTGCTTTGTTTTGTCTTTCTCCCTGGCCGGCTGTTGGTTGGCCGGTGATGCCGGGGCCGAAAGCCTTGCGGAGGATGCGGTGGTGGTTCAAAAAGGGGATACGTTGACCCGGTTGGCGAAGAAATATGAGGTTTCCGTGGAAGACTTGGTACGGATAAACCACCTGAAGGATCCGGACAAGATCTATCCGGGACAAAAATTGTGGATCCGGAAAAAACAAGGATCCGTCCAATTGTCCTCCGCGCGTGCCATGCCGGCGATGAAAAGGGGGAAGGACCTCGGTGAATTTACGCTCACAGCCTACACGGCCGGACCGGAGTCAACCGGCAAACGTCCGGGGGATCCGGGGTACGGGATCACGGCGAGTGGAAGTCCGGTGATGGAAGGAGTGACCATTGCCGTCGATCCGGATGTGATTCCCATCGGCTCCCGTGTTTACATTGAGGGCATTGGTTACCGGATTGCCCAAGACACCGGAGGGGCGATCAACGGGCGCAGGATAGACGTTTACATGGAAGATCTCGATGAAGCCCTTCAATTCGGAGTCAAGAAAAATGTCCGTGTTGAAATGGTGGAATGAGTTTACCTCTTCCGGGGCGATGGTCCGTTTGCCGGATCATTGCCGCCTTTCAAAAAAACCAATTCATAATTGTGAATTTTTAGAACAACGGGCTTTTCTTGATGGAAAAGTCTTTTTTTTTGATTGGGGATGAGCATAAAATGAAAGGGAAAGGAGAAATACGATGGAATTTTCGCTTCCATTGAGTTATCCGTATTCATTCAAACTGACGACCAAACGTCTTCAATTCTTTGAAAAAAGCATTTACCGTTGCCAACATGGCCGTTTTCAGCGTACCATTCACGGAAAGCACGGTCCGTTATTGCTCTCGGTAAGCTGTGACGAAGAGGAGGTTGCCCTGAAGGTGGAGATCACCGGGAAGGTGGGGGAACAGGAGGAAGAAGGGCTCCGCAAAAAAGTGGCCCGCATGTTTTCCACCGAAGTGGACTTGCAACCGTTCTATGAACAAATGGAACAAGTCCCGGAGTTGGCCCCGGTGATCCTGGCGCGGAAGGGATTGCATTTTGTGCTGGATCCCGATTTGCATGAGTGCCTGATCAAAACCATCATCGGGCAACAATTGAATGTATCTTTTGCAGCTGTCCTCATTCGCCGTTTGATTGAACTGGCAGGGGATGAAGCGGAGTTTCAAGGAGAACGATGGGCCGTTTTCCCGACTCCGGAACAGATTGCCCGGCTCCGGTATGAAGATTTGCAAGCGATTCAGTTCAATCGTCGCAAAGCAGAATACATTATTGATCTGTCGAGGAGGATAGCCGGCGGCAAATTGGATCTGGAGGCACTGGACCAGTGTTCCGATGAGGAAGTTTTTGCCCGCTTGCTTCCGATCCGGGGGATTGGACGTTGGACGGCGGAATGTGTGATGCTATTTGGACTGGGGAGGCCCGATCTGCTCCCGGCCCAGGATATCGGGCTGAGAAATGCGGTCAAACAGTTTTATTCCATGGAAGAAAGGCCGGATGAATCGACTGTCCGCCAACTTGGCCGAAGTTGGTCCCCCTATGCCAGTTATGTTACTTTTTATTTATGGGATGCCCTGAGAGACCTGAAAAACGAAAAATAATGGAAATGGCAATGATCCGATCGACATTTGTAAAGGAGAAGATGAAAGTGGCAAGGAAGAGAGCTCAACAAAAGAAGAAACGTGTGGCTGAAGTCGATGCCAATGGCATCTTGATGAGGGATCTGAAAGCGATGGCATTGTGGACAGGGATTGCAATTCTTGCCATTACCGTCTTTGTGCTTGCCGGGCAATTTCTATAAAAAACCGTTGACGAAACAGCGGTCTCGGAAAACTGAAAAAGCCCCTCCTTCAAAAGGAGGGGCTGATTGTATTTCCTTACACTTCCAAGCCTTCTTTGACCAGTTTGACTTCTTGTCCGTCTTCTGCGTGATAAATCACACTGCGCGGATAAGCGAAGTCGATATTGTATCGGTGCAGAACAAGAATGGCTTCTTTTCGGATCGCCCTTTCCAGCGCCCAAAATTGATCCGGTTCGCTGAGGGCGGTCAGGGTGAATGTGACCCCGCTTGTATCCATCGTGGTGATTCCCAAGATTTCCGGCTCTTGAATCAGAGAGGAGGCAAACTTTTCTTGAATGCTTGCGCAAACCTCTTCCAATGCTTCATTCACTTTTGACAGGTCGGATTCATAAGGAACTGTCACATTGACAATGGCCCGCATCTGATCCCGGTTGTAATTTGTCACCTGGTTGATGTTTCCGTTCGCAAGATAATGCAGTCGTTGGTTAAATTCGCGAATTTTGGTGATGCGGAGGCCCACTTCTTCGACCGTTCCGCGGATTTGACCGTTGATTTCCACATAATCGCCGACTTCCAGTTGTCCCTCGAAGATCATAAAAAAGCCACTGATGACATCCCGGATCAAATTTTGTGCCCCGAAACCGACCGCCAGACCCAAAACACCGGCACCGGCCAGCACAGGCAGCGGATCAAAGCCGAGATTGATTAAAATGGTGAGCGCGGATATAAAGTAAATGGCGTAACGGGCAATCGATTTGATCAACTTGCGGAGGGTTTGCGCTTTTTTGGATTCCATCCGGCTGATGTCAAAAATTTTATCCACAATCCGGTCGACAAAGCGAAGTGCCACGATCGTCAAAACAACAATGAGTGCAATTTGGCCGACCGGAAGGACAATGTAAGACATCGGATCTTCAATCATCCGGGTCAACAGGGTTTTGGTTTGCACCGCCAGTTCCCCGGCGGCCGCAAATTGCGTATTCAATGTTTGTTCCGTTCCATTCATTCTTTTACTTCTCCTCCGGTTTCATCGTGCGAATTTATGAAATGAATTGTTTTGTTTTTTTATCTAATTGTTCTCTGCTCATCCAACCAACATAAGCGTAAAAGATTCGGTGATGATGGTCAAGTAAAGCAATGGCAAAAAAGGGATAATGCCTTTTATAATGGTACCGGACGTCCAGCCAGCGGACCTCATAACCGTAGGGACGTTCAAAGACTTTGGGATATCCGTAAGAAGTAAAAGAAAGGAATGCACGGATGGGCTCGGCCTTTTTCGATTCCTTGACAGCCGGATGAAGCAAATCTTTGCTCGGAAAACGGCCGGTCCAATGGATTCGTTTATTGCGAATTTCCCCCACCTTCGCCATTTCCGGGGTTTCAACGATCAAATTCCACACATTCCAGCGGAAAGTGGGGGTCACGGTGTATCTGCCGAGCAAATTGACTTGTTTTTGTGCCATCCGGAGCAGATTTCTCTGTTGCCAAAACCGGAGTGCAATATAACAGGCGATTGTCAAATAGATGATAAGGAATATTTTTCCACATTGTGCCGGCCATATCCACCACAGGGCAAACCCGGCCAAATGAAGGGAAAAAATGAAAGGGTCAAAGATATTCAAAACGTTAAAAGCGACCCAGTTTCTTGATAACGGGCGCAACGCCTGGGTTCCGTAAGAATTAAACAAATCAATAAAGATATGGATAAAGACGGCAAGAAAGCTCCATAAAAACGTGTGTAACACATTCATTTCCGGAAGCAGAACAAAAAGCCCAAGGGTGATGAGACCGGGCCAGATCAAAAGCATTGGCAATGAATGGCTGAATCCCCGGTGATTCCGGATATATTTGGCATTTCCTTTCAGGCGGTAAAGCGTATCGATATCCGGGATTTCCGATCCGATCACGGTTGCCAGCAGCACCGATTTCATTGTTTCGGGATCGGTTGTGACCGCCGGATCCAATTGAGCCAATCCGAAAAGTCCCACCCCCATCACAAAATGGGTTCCTGTATCCATGTTTAGACCCTCCTCCGGGACAGACTGAACAAATTTTATCAGATTTTTATAAAGAAAAGATTGACGTAATCGATAAAATTAATTTTAATAAAACAACTGCTGTCCATAGTTTAAAGGAACGTTAAAATTCATTTATACAAATCGGGGTCAGGTCGTGTATGATGTTAATAACAGGATTTTCTGTATCATCTCATTCAGATTATAACCTTTGGAACCGAATTCATGCTAAAGGAGGACACTGATTGCCAAAAAGTCGTGAGATTGATAAGCACTTATCCATCAGCGATGAAAAACGACATACTATTCAGACACAATTGCTGACCTGGTACGGACAAAACAAGAGAGATTTGCCGTGGCGAAAAAACAAAGATCCTTACCGGATCTGGGTTTCCGAAATCATGCTGCAACAAACCCGCGTCGATACGGTGATTCCTTATTTTGAACGGTTTATGGAGCTATTTCCCACGGTGGAAGATCTGGCCAATGCCCCTGAAGAACAAGTGTTGAAGGCTTGGGAAGGTTTGGGCTACTATTCGCGCGTGCGAAATTTGCACCAAGCCGCCAAGCAAATTGTTCATGAAGGCGATGGGAAAATCCCTTCAGATAAAAAATCCATTTTAAAATTAAAAGGAATCGGCGCATATACCGCCGGAGCGGTGTTGAGCATTGCTTTTGACCAAAAGATTCCGGCCGTGGACGGAAACGTGATGCGCGTTTTTTCCCGGTTGTTTGCCATCGGGGAGGATATAGCATCCGGCACCACCCGGAAGAAGATGGAGTCTCTGGTTGAGAAAGTCATGCCGGAAGAAGCCCCGGGGGATTTCAACCAGGCGTTGATGGATTTGGGGGCAACCATTTGCACCCCGGTTTCCCCCGGCTGTTTGCTCTGTCCGGTTCGTCCGGTGTGCGAAGCCTATGAAAAAGGGATGGAAGAACAACTTCCGGTCAAAAAAAAGGCAAAACCGCCGGTCCAACAAGAGATGGTGATGGCCTTTTTTCAACATCAAAACTTGTTTATCGGGGAGAAAAGGCCTGAACAAGGATTGCTTGCCGGACTTTGGGGCTTGCCGACCTTTGAAATTCCCAAAGGGGATCGCCATTTGACAATCATAGAAAAATTTTGCAAAGAAAATCGAATACCTGTTTTAAATTATATAATTAAAGGAGAGTTTCAACATGTTTTCAGCCATCGCCATTGGAAGGTGACGGTGGTGGAAGTGGAACTGAAACATACCGGCTTTGATTTGCCAACGTCATGGTCATGGCTGGAAAAAGAGAAAAGAGATGAAAAAACCTGGGCCAATGTTTACCACAAAGCGTTTGAAACCGAACGAAAAAAAGTCTGACGGATGGAAGATAAAGGGAGAGTGTGCTTGTGGAGGAAAAAGAGAAGAAACATGAGGAACATTCCTCTGAAACAAAGTCTGAGTTAATGAACAGTGTGGATGGAAAGAAGCCGGAAGGTACGGGAAGCGGGGAGCAGCAGGTGTCCGGTGATCCGGGGGCATTTTCCCCGACAGGCACTGAAGCGCATGCAAAGGTTGAACAAACCCATGCAAAACCGGAAGCCATGAGTGAGCAAAACGAACCAAATGAGAAAGCGGATAAAACCCCGGCAGGCGTGCCGCAGGAAAGAGGAATCCGGGAACGGATCAAGAGTGAAATCAAAAACACCCCCCGTCCCAAAAAGATATTGGTGAGCACCATCCTCGCATCCATGACGGTGGTGGCGATTCTGGGCTTTGGCGTTTACGGCCCGGCCGGGACGACGGAAGAAGTTTCTGCCGTTCAGACGGAGGAAGAAAAGAAAGATCCGGCCAAACTGATTTTGCAACATGAGGACAAAAAATACGAGTTGGATTTGTGGCAATTGGGTTATGACGGAAAAAATCCGGAAAGTGTGGATATGAAAAAATTAACCGAATGGTTGGACAATGTCCGGAAGGAAGTGCGTGTCGAACCAAAAAATGCCCGGTTTGAGAACAACCGTTGGGGAGGGGCCCTGATCAAGGGAGAATACGGGAAAGACATGGATGTGGAAAAAATGAAGGAATGGCTGAAAAATTGGCATGCTTCCTTGAATCAACCGTATGTGATCCCCATGGTGGAGGTGAAACCGGAGGTAACCAGCAAGGATTTGCAACAAGTGGACAAGAATTTGATCGGAAGCTACACCACCAAATTCAACCCCGGAAACGTCAACCGGACCACGAATATGAAGCTGGCCTCCAAGGAGATTCATAATTTGGTCATGTTGCCCGGCGAAAAATTTTCATTCAACCAAGTGGTGGGAGAGCGCACTGAAGCCAGAGGATATAAAACCGCTCACGTGATTGTCAAAGGAGAATATACCGAAGGCATTGGCGGAGGCATTTGCCAAGTCTCTTCCACGTTATACAACAGCACGGACCGTGCCGGATTGAAAATGCTGAGAGTGGTTCATCACAGTGCCGATGTCAATTATGTGCCCAAAGGCCGGGATGCCACGGTTTCATGGGGCGGGCCGGATTTCCGCTTCCAAAACAATCTGGATGCCCCGATTCTTTTGCGGATCTTTATCAACGGCGGGGAACTGACGGCAAATGTTTATACGGTTCCCGGTGCCAAAGTGAAAAAGCGCAATGTGGCGCCGGCACCCGAATCCTTTACGGAAGTGGTCGTTGATCAAAACGGAAAAGAAGTGCCGCAATCTTAAATGATAAACACCCTTCGACCAAGATGAACGGGTCAAAGGGTGTTTTTTATTTTTGAATTAGTATCGTGGCCGCAAAGGTTTATCATAAATTCTAAAAATCAAATTATTTCGCAAATAAAAGGAGGGAACCCTATGATGGAACAATTTGCGTATTTTCGCAACCAACGCGAAAAACATCTTGAAGAGTTGACCAAATTTGTGAGCATTCCGAGCATCAGCACACAGGCAGCATATCGCAAAGAGGGGGGGGCAAGTTGTTCGGGCGGGGAGCCGGTGATGATAAAGGACAACTAATTATGCATATCAAGACGATGGAAGCTTTTTTCGCCTTGCGGAAGGAAGCAATGGGCGAGGGAGAAAAGCGAAACAAGAATCGGGGGCTTCCCCGGGTGGTCAGTCCTTTTATTATTCTGGAACAGGAATGCGTTTCATTAATCGCATCAAAAATAATAAGAAAGATCTGGAAAAAGGTGATTGAAAGAAGAAGGGGGAGGATAAAATAAAGATAAAGGAAAATTTTGTTTTTTTATAAGCGTCCGGCGGGGGGGTAAATGGATGAAACATGTGTCTGCAGGGGTTCGCAAGCATTGGTTTTTATGGGTGTTCCGCGGGTCGGCCCTTCTTCATTTCGTCACTGTTCTTTTTGTCATGTTCGTTCTTTTTCAACTGTCGCAGGGGCCCTGGCTCAAACGGTTTCGTTTTATGCAGGCGAATGAGGTCTTGGTGACGGTCTCTTGGATCAGCATTCTGATTGCTGTTTTATCCATATTGGCCGTTTTCACCATCTTGCTGTTCACCCTCGACCGGCAATATCGCGTGATTTTGCAGTGGGGTTGGTTTATCCATTTGACCGGCAGCCTTTCCTTGTTCATCCATGTCTTTATTCAAATGTTTGTCTATCCGTTGCTGATGAAAATGGCTTGGGAGACAACCAATCCGCTCTTGTTTCACCATCTGGATGACTGGGAACATTTGCTTGTCCCCGTGATCAGCGTTTTTGTTCCCTCTTGTTGGGCTGTCGGCGGATTGATTTATACCGCCGTGATGTTTCAGTCATCGGGCCCGTCCCGATGGCTTCATTGGTGGTCGCTGCTGGTTTGGGGCATGGTTTTGACCGGGGCGGTTTTGGTACGGTGGATCGGTTCTGCGGTGGTTTTCTGGCAAGGGGCGGCCATCCTCCTGTTTGTCCCGTGGCTTTGGTATGCGGCGGAAGATATGAATCTGATTGGAAATGAAATGGATTGAAATAAAATTAGTTCTTGAGGTAAAATAAATAAGCCGAGAATGGGATCTGAAGCGGGGGGAAAAAATGATACGCTTACGTTCTTTTCGATTGTCAGATGTACATGATGTATCAAACATTTGGCAAATGACAGCTTCTCGCGAGCAGGAAAAAGAAACGTTGCAAGTGTTGGCGGAACAAATCAGCTTGGACCGGGATCTGGTGATCGTGGCTGAAGAAGAAGGAACAGTGGTTGGTGCGATTGTTGGTACGATTGATCAACAAACGGGCTTTTTTTATTGTCTGGCTGTTCATCCTGACCATCAAAAGAGAAAAATTGGCACCATGTTGGTCCGTGAGTTGGAACACCGTTTTTGGAAAAAAGGAGTCAAAAGGATTTGGATCACAGTCGATGAAGGAACGAAAAAACTGCTCCCATTTTATCAACATCTCGGCTATACCAATAGTTGCTCCACTCGCTTGGAAAAAGAGTTGTATTCTGTCTTTCAAAGGCGTCAAACCGTTTCATAACACATTTTTATGCTTTGAGTTTCTGCCGAAAGGCAGAGATTTTTTTGTGTCCAAATCCTTTTTTGGACCCCAAGCCTATTTAAGGATATCTGTTTTAAGTTAAGATTACTACACTTTGAATGCGCTTTCAAATTAAAATTATTTGAACGGTTTATTTTTTTGCCTGTTCCTCTCTATTGAAAAGATGAACCGTCTTTTTTGTTTTCTTTCTTTTATGTAAATTTTAATGATTGATCAAAAAATTATTAAATGCAATTAAATGAATGCATTTGTTTTTTTGCTTTCTTTTTCTGCAAGCCTGAAAACGGTTGAAGGGATGGGGACCCGGACCGTGATCTCCGGTTGACATCCCGATCGCAATGATTCATAATAGTTAGCAGAATTTCATGATCAGTGAGAATAAAACGTTCGTATAACCGATATATGTTGAAAACGCGATGACGAGGGCCAGTAAAACATGGCAAGCCGTACAGAGAGTAAAGCCCGCGGTTGAGAGGCTTTGCCGGTGTTGTCTGTTTGAACCCACCCTTGGATGCGGATGATGATGAATCAATCCGGGTTTTCCCGTTACAGATAAAAAGCCGGGCACAATGGATGTGCCAACAAAGGTGGTACCGCGGAAGACAAACCTCTTTCGTCCTTTAGGCGAAAAGAGGTTTTTTATTTTGAAAGAAAGAGGAGGGATTTTTGATGCTTGAACAAAAGACCATCGGGTTTATCGGCGCCGGATCCATGGCGGAAGCAATTTTGGAAGGGCTGATCACAGAGAAGAAGGTGAAACCGCACCAAGTGAGCATGGTAAACCGGCAAAACCGTGCGCGCATCAAAGAAATATGCCAAAAATACGGGCTTGATGGGGAGAGACAAAACGAAGAAAATGTGACCGGGGCAGAGATTGTGATTCTTGCGGTAAAACCCAAAGATGCGGCCGGGGTGCTGAGAAAATGGGGAGAGCGTTTACAGGACGGACAAATTTTGATTTCTGTGGTGGCGGGAATCACCACGGAATTCATTGAAAATTATATACAAAATCGGGTTTCGGTGATGCGGGTGATGCCAAACACCTCATGCCGGGTGGGACGATCGGCCACGGCGATGAGCAAGGGAAGCCGGGCGACCCGGGAAGCGGTTGAGATCACAAGAGAGATTTTTTCCACCATCGGTTTGGTGGTCACGGTGGAGGAAGCTTTGATGGATGCCGTGACAGGCCTGTCGGGGAGTGGTCCGGCTTATATCTACACCCTGACGGAAGCCATGGAGTCTGCCGGGGTATCAGCCGGTTTGGATCCGGAAACCGCCCGGATGTTAACAGTTCAAACTTTGCTGGGAGCGGCACATATGCTCATGGAAAGTGGAAAAGATGCCCGGCAGTTGTGTGAAGAAGTTACGTCTCCCGGAGGCACCACCATGGCCGGTTTGCAGGCATTAAGGGACTATCGTTTTGACGAAGCGGTGAAAGCGGCCGTGCTGAAGGCGGCGAAACGAGCCGGTGAATTGGGCAAATAACATGCTTCTTTTTGAAATGTTGAGAGTCCATGAAAAGGCGGGGTCATGGGCTCTTTTTCATGCCGGCGGCCGGTTTTTGCCTGAAGTTGATTTAGTAAGGGATTTTTCTTTATTACAGAAAAAAATTAAATTCAGAGTTTTAGGTGTTTTATTTTGTGTTATTTTTGGAAATAAAAAGACTAGAAACTTCACTGAGAGGACTGAAAAAAAGCCAAAAAAGGCCGTGATGCCATGGAGGAGCGGATGATAAAACCGCGGATGGGTTTGGGGGTATTTGCCAAAAAAACGTCATTTTGTTAACAAATGATGGTTTTATACTTGCAACTGACAGGGGAAAAGTGGTAGAAAAAGATGATGTGAGTGAAAATTCCTTGGTTTGGCAATAGGTTTCTTTTTTAAAAAGATTTATGCTTTGCCTTCACCGTGTCGTCGGAAACCTTTTGCTCCGTGTCTGCTTCCTCCCGGTATCATCGGTACCTTGCATGAATTGGGAGGTAGATGATGGAGTGAATGAACATGGACTTGGTGAAACGATTGTATAAATGGGTATTTGTGCTCATCTATGCAATCTTGTTTTCCTGGGCGGTCAACCATTACGGGATTGCATTATCCGTTGTAAACGGGACATCCATGAAACCGACACTCCATGACGGGGACTATCTCCTTGTGAACAAATTTACATTCTTGTGGAATGAGCCGAAACGGGGAGATATTGTCACGTTTGAAGATCCATCCAATCCCGGACGTTATTTGGTGAAAAGGGTGGTGGGTGTCGGAGGGGACATCATTGAAGCAAAAAATGGATATTTATACCTGAACGGGGAGAAAATGGTTGAAAAGTACATTGACACCAAGATTGAAGACGGGGATTTCGGACCCGTCCGGGTAAAGCCGGGGACCGTATTCGTCATGGGGGATAATCGGCATCGGTATGCCAGCAAAGACAGCCGTTATGAAAGCGTGGGTTTTGTTCCCTGCGAATTGATCAACGGCAAAGTGGAACGGATCTTATGGCGGTCTTTGTCCGGTTCTTCCCTTTAAAGCCATAAAGGAAACAATTTGGAATAGGTATAAAAGTCGAAAATTGTTCACAGAAATGAAATTGCGTAATTGCTTAAATGTCGCATAATAGGTAAGTGTTTACTTTTACTGATTTTCCCCGAAATTCAATCCCGTTAAAAATAACTCGTCTTTTGGACGGTCAAAAGGACGGCCCATAAACATACAAGAATCAAAGAAAATGAACTTGGAGGTTATGGATATGGATCTATTAAACAAAACACGACGCATTTCCAAAATTTTGCAAAGAAATGCAGGTCACAACCTGGTGGATTTTGATGAGGTTGCAGAAGCGCTTTGTGACATTATCGGCGCCAACATCTATGTCGTCGGGCCTGAAGGAAAACTGTTGGGAATGGCGATCAACCATGACGTCGAGAATGAACGGATGAATCAGTATTTGAAAACCCGTGAGTTCCCGCCGGAATATGCGAAATTGCTCATGGAAGTTGACAAATCCATGACGAACGTGGATGTGGACAGCCCGTATACGGCTTATCCGACCGAAATGAAAGAGATGTTCAAAAACGGGTACACCACAATTGTTCCGATCATCGGCGGCGGTGACCACTTGGGAACATTGGTATTGTCCCGTCTGAATAACAAATTTGAAGAAGACGATCTGATCTTGGCAGAGTACGGGGCAACCGTCGTGGGAATGGAGATTTTGCGTGAACGTGCCGGCCAAGTCGAAGAGGAAGCACGGAGCCGTGCGGTTGTACAGCTGGCTATCAACTCCCTGTCCTTCAGCGAGTTGGAAGCGGCTGAACACATTTTCAACGAATTGGATGGCATGGAAGGGCTCCTGGTCGCAAGCAAAATTGCCGACCGCGTGGGAATCACGCGTTCCGTCATCGTCAATGCTTTGCGTAAACTGGAAAGTGCCGGGGTTGTGGAATCCCGTTCCTTGGGAATGAAAGGAACCTACATCAAAATCCTCAATCCGAAATTGTTGCCGGCTTTGGAAAAAGCCCGTCACTGATGGATAAAACACCGGTCCCTTGTTCAAGGGGCCGGTGTTTTTGTCATGTATGTTTTTGCCACGGTTGTCTGTGAAAAAGGGAAGAGGTGGTCTTCCCTTTTGATGATCCGATTCTTGTACCCTGTTATAATAGAATTCAGTTCTTAACTTACAGGGGTTGAAAGAAATGGGTAGCATGAAGCGATATCTTCAATTTGTCAAGCCATATTGGAAAGAAATCACTCTGACGATGATCATCGGGATCGTGAAGTTCGGGATTCCGTTGCTTCTTCCGCTGCTTTTGAAATATGTGGTGGATGATTTGCTTTTGTCATCGTTGCCGGTTCAGGATAAAATACAAAAATTGATGTGGGTGATGTTGGCGGCCCTGTTTGTGTTTACGGTGATCCGGATTCCGGTGGAATATTTCCGGCAATACTTTGCCCAATGGACTGCAAGCAAAGTATTATTTGACATACGCAACAAACTTTTTGATCATATTCAAAAATTATCCTTGCGGTATTATCAAAATAACAAAGTGGGGCAAATCATTTCCCGGGTCATTCACGATGTGGAACAAACCAAAGAATTTGTGATTACCGGTATGATGAATATCTGGTTGGATTTATCCACCCTGTTCATTGCCGTCGGTTTCATGCTTTGGCTGGATCCGTGGATGACACTGATTTCTTTGTCAGTCTTTCCGTTGTATGCCGTCTCCGTCAAGTACTTTTTCCAAAATATGCGAAGAACCACCAAAGAGCGTTCACAGGCTTTGGCTGAATTGCAAGGGCATTTGCATGAGCGGGTCCAAGGCATTTCGGTCATCCGTGCGTTCCATTTGGAAAATCACGAACAGAAACAGTTTGAACAGCGAAACCGGCATTTCTTGGACAAAGCCCTCAACCAAACCCGATGGGTGGCCAAAACGTTTGCAGCCATTAATACCATTACCGATCTGGCCCCCATTCTGGTGATCGGCGTGTCCGGTTACCTGGTGGTTCAAGGCCGGCTGACCATTGGTGAAATGACGGCTTTTTACGGATATATGGGATTGATTTACAACCCGATCCGGCGCTTGGTGAACTCTTCAACCACCCTGACCCAGGCTTTTGCATCGATGGACCGGGTGTTTGAGTTTGTGGATGAGCCTTATGACATCACCGATCTGCCGGATGCTGAAAATGTTGAACAGGTTAAAGGGGAAATTATCTTTGACCATGTCAGTTTCCGTTATCACGATAAACAGGATGATGTGTTGAAAGACATTGATCTGAAAATCGCTCCGGGACAAACCGTTGCATTGGTGGGGCCAAGCGGCGGAGGAAAATCATCTTTTATTTCCCTGATTCCGCGCTTCTATGATGTCACTCAGGGGCAAATCCGCATCGATGGCCGTGACGTCCGCTCTTTTACTTTAAAGAGTTTGCGGAAACACATCGGGATGGTTTTGCAGGAAAACATCTTGTTCAGCGGGACGGTCAGCGAAAATATCCGGCTGGGAAAAGTGGACGCATCCTTTGATGAAATTGTCGAGGCGGCCAAAGCGGCCAATGCCCATGACTTTATCCTGGAGCTTCCCCAAGGGTACGATACCGAAATCGGCGAACGGGGCATTAAATTGTCGGGGGGACAAAGGCAGCGGGTTGCGCTTGCCCGTGTCTTTTTGAAAAACCCGTCCATTCTGATTTTGGATGAGGCAACCTCGGCGCTGGATTTGCAAACGGAGCACTTGATCCAGGAATCTTTGGAGCGTTTGGCCAAAGACCGCACCACTTTGATCGTTGCCCACCGTTTGTCGACGATTACCCATGCCGACCAGATTTTTGTCATTGACCATGGCCGTTTGATCGAACACGGCACCCATGATGAATTGATGCGCCGAAACGGCAAATATGCCGAGCTTTACCGGGTGCAAAACTTCGACCACAGGACATCGGCGGAAGCGGACCGGAAGCTTACCACGTGATGGAGGGGAAACATGCGGAAAAGATTTGAGATCCATGCAGAAGAGGATATTGTCCACATACGGAGTGAAGTGAGGGAAATGGCAAAGGAAATCGGTTTTGACGAACTGGAACAATCGCGGATTGTCCAGTCCATGTCGGAACTGGCCCAAAATGTGGTGCAATATGCCGACAAGGGAATTTTGACCATTTCCCCGGTAAAGGATGAAGGAGGACGCAAGGGGTTGAAGATTCAAGTCCGGGACAAAGGGCCGGGATTAAACAACCTGGAAGAATTGGCAAAAGGAAAAGCCCGGCAAGCCGGGGAAACTTCCGGCCTTCAGCATGTGTATATGCTGATGGATGAGTTAAGGCAAATTCCGGTTGAATCCGGTACTTGCCTGGAAGCGGTCAAATGGCTGAAAAACAAACCCATTATTTCATAATTCACCCATTAAAAAACCTTTTTTTGGTTAAGCCGGCAATTGGCATCCGTTGCCGTTGCCGGCCGAAAAAATGTTCACAAATATGTCATCTTCCGTTTGGAACAATCGATTAGACTAATGAGTGAAAAGGTTTTTGCAGAAAAAAGGGCAGCGGGGGCAATAATAAAAATGAAGGAAACCGTTTAAGCGCACGGCAGTGCTTATTTCCTGCTCTTGCACGAAGGGGTTCTATCATCTAAAATGATGATGGTAATTAGGCAAAAAGTAGCTCTTTTTTTGCAATACGCCTGAGAAAGAGAACAAAAGAGCAGGTCAAGGAATTTGTGTTTTTTTCTTTGTTTGTATTATGTTAAATTATATCGCTTTCTTTCTTCAACAGTCATTTCCTGTTGAAGATGGTTTCTTGGTAGAAAGGAGGTTTGTACGGGTGAATCATACTGTGTCCGAGCAAACCGCATCTGAGCAGATGTTAGATTCTGTGGAGTCGAAAAATAAGGCCTCCTGGCGTGATTATATAGAAATTACGAAACCGGGGATTAATAAGAGTAATTTGATTGCCACGTTTGCAGGATATTTGGTAGCGGCGGGATTGACGGATTTGAATCCGTTAATTTTGATCCTGACTTTGCTCGGAACTGCACTTACGATTGCAGGCAGTTGCACGTTGAACAATTTTATCGACCGGGATATTGACCCGTTGATGGAACGTACCAAGAGCCGCCCGGTGGCTGACGGAAGAATCAAACCGACCACCGCTTTATGGTATGGTCTGACATTAACTCTTTCGGGACTCATGATATTGGCTGTCGGTGTAAATGTTCTAGCTGCATTTGTTGCATTTATCGGGGTAATGGTATATGTTTTGATTTATAGTTTATGGTTAAAAAGAACCAGTACTTTAAACACAGTGGTTGGAGGTATTTCAGGAGCTGTTCCGCCGATGATCGGTTGGGTTGCGGCCAATCCGGCCATCGATTTGAATGCTTGGGCACTCTTTCTCATTTTGTTTATGTGGCAACCTCCTCACTTTTTTGCCCTTGCGATGCGGCGTGTGGAAGAGTACCGTCAGGCAGGAGTTCCGATGTTGCCGGTCGTCAAAGGGTTTCAAGAGACCAAGAAACAAACCCTGTTCTTTACGATTCTTTTGCTTCCTTCTTCTTATTTGTTGTTTTACACAGGGACTTTGGGATGGTTTTATCTGATTATGTCACTTGTGCTGGGTGGGATTTATGTCGTTTTATCCATCCGCGGCTTTTCTGCAAAAGATGATATCAAGTGGGCAAATCAGATGTTTTTTTATTCTTTGATTTACTTGACGGTGATTTTGCTTTCGATGGTGATCGATGTTTTGATTCGTGATTTGATGCGCATTTTATAAATACGATACAGTGCTTATCATGAGCTTGATATAAATATATCTGATGCACTGTGAAAATAATTGGTCCGGCTTCGGTTGATCGGGGTCGGATCAACCTTACAGAAAGCGAGGTAGGAAATGTGGTGAGTCGAAAAGGCGCATGGCGAGTATTAAGTTTATTCGCACTTATGTCTCTGGCGCTCACTGGATGTTCCGGGGTAGACGGTTTCAGTGTTTTGAAACCGAAAGGGACATCGGGTGAGATGTCGCTTGATATGATTAAATTAGCCTTATTCATCATGTTGGGCGTCTTTGCGGTTGTTATTACCATCTATATCTATGTGCTGATCCGGTACAGAAAACGGAAAGGCAAAGATGTGATGCCGGAACAAGTTCACGGAAACAATGTTCTGGAAATCATCTGGACTGCTATTCCGATCATTTTGCTTACGATCTTGGCAATTCCGACAGTCAAATACACGTTTAACATGTCGGAAATAAAAGCTTCAGAAGACTCCATCACGGTGAAGGTGACGGGGTATCAATATTGGTGGGAGTTTCAGTACCCTGACCTGGGAATCAAAACAGCCCAAGAGCTACATATCCCGGTAGGGAAAAAAGTGAATTTTATCATTGAAGGGAAAGACGTTCTGCACTCCTTCTGGATTCCAGCGCTCGGCGGAAAAGTGGACGTCGTCCCCGGACGTACGAACACTTTGGTTCTGGATGCCAAAAAACCGGGTGTTTACCAAGGAAAATGTGCAGAATTGTGTGGAGCGGGCCATGCTTTAATGGACTTTAAAGTGATCGCTCAAGAAGAAAGCGACTTTAACAAATGGGTGGCACAAATGAAACAACCATCCACCGTTCAAACCGCTCAGCAAAAACAAGGGGAAGCATTGTTTAACCAAAACTGTCTGGGTTGTCATGCCGGAACCAACAAAAACATCAAAGGACCGGATTTGACCAAGTTTGGAACACGTTCCACCATTGCAGGGATTTTGCCGCATGACGAAGAGAATCTGAAAAAATGGCTGAAAGACCCGACCGCGGTGAAACCGGGTGCAAGAATGCCGAAAATTGACTATTTAGAACCGCAAGAAATGGAAGCGCTTGTGGAGTATTTGATGAGCAGAAAATAACTTTTCACATCGTATCGTAACGGATCACGTTAGAAGGAGGGAACACCATGGGTACGCTCTTGATATTGATCGTCTTTGCTCTTTTCATATGGGCGATCTTTACGGGAGGCTATAACAAAAACTTGCTCAGTCTCGTAAAGAAGAGCAAAGTTTGGGAATGGCTTACCACGGTGGACCATAAGAAAATCGGGATTATGTATTTTATTTCCGGGATTGTTTTCTTTGTCATCGGGGGAATTGAAGCCTTGTTGCTGCGGTTGCAGCTCATTGTTCCCCAAAATGACTTTATTGTTGGCGACACCTTTAACCAAGTGTTAACCATGCACGGAACCACGATGATTTTCCTTGCTGCGATGCCTTTGATTTTCGGGTTGATGAACGCGGTGGTTCCGCTTCAAATCGGTGCGCGTGATGTTGCGTTTCCGTTTTTGAACTCACTCGGGTTCTGGCTTTTTACAGCGGGGGGAATCATTTTAAACCTCAGTTGGATTTTTGGTGGGGCACCCGATGCCGGTTGGACCTCCTATGTGGGGTTGGCCCTGAATGAATACAGCCCCGGGCCGGGTGTGGACTACTATGTGATCGGTTTGCAGATTTCCGGGATCGGGACGTTGCTCAGCGGGATCAACTTCCTGGTGACCATTATCAACATGCGGGCTCCCGGAATGACATTCCTGAGATTGCCGCTGTTTACATGGACGACGTTTGCAACGTCCGCATTGATCATTTTTGCCATGCCGCCATTAACCGTCGGCTTGTTGCTGTTGATGTTTGACCGCTTGTTTGGTGCAAACTTTTTCGATTACACGATGGGCGGCAGCGCCGTGCTGTGGCAACACTTGTTCTGGATCTTCGGGCATCCGGAAGTATACATCGTGATTTTGCCGGCGTTTGGAATCATGTCCGAGGTCATCAGCACGTTCTCGAAAAAGCGTCTGTTCGGATATACATCCATGGTCTTTGCAACGGTGTTGATTTCTTTCCTCGGGTTCATGGTGTGGGTTCACCATATGTTTACCGTCGGACTGGGACCGGTTGCAAACTCCATTTTCGGGATCGCGACCATGACCATTGCGATTCCGACGGGGATCAAGGTCTTCAACTGGTTGTTTACTATGTGGGGTGGGGAAATCCGCTTTAAAACCCCCATGTTGTTTGCCCTCGGGTTCATTCCCACTTTTGTGATGGGGGGTATGACCGGGGTGATGGTGGCTTCGCCGCCTGCGGACTTCCAATACCATGATACCTATTTCGTCGTGGCACACTTCCACTATGTATTAATCGGAGGAACCGTATTTGCATTATTTGCCGGTGCCTATTATTGGTGGCCGAAAATGTTCGGGAAACTGTTAAACGAAAAATTGGGTAAAGTTCATTTCTGGACTTTCTTTATCGGTTTCCATCTCACCTTCTTCCCGCAACACTTCTTGGGACTGTACGGTATGCCGCGCCGGGTGTTTACTTACCAAGCAGAGGCCGGGTTGGAAACCTTGAACTTCATCAGTACCATTGGTGCATTCTTCATGGCAATTGGTACAATTGCATTTGCGCTTAATATTGTTCTGACTTTCAAAAAAGGCGAAAAAGCATCGGGAGATCCGTGGAATGGACGGACTTTGGAATGGTCGATTTCTTCGCCGGCTCCGGAATATAACTTTAAACAAACGCCTTTGGTGCGTGGTTATGATGCATGGTGGCTTGAAAAGCAGGCCGGAAACAAAGAAATGCAACCGGCTGAACCGTTGGGCCCCATTCATATGCCATCCCCGACCTATATTCCTCTTTTGATGGCATTAGGCTTGTTTGTAGCCGGTTTGGGATTCATTGCCCGTGGCGATTTCAGTGCGGCGATCATCGGGATCATTGTCGTCTTCGTTGCCATGTTTATACGCTCTTTTGAGCAGGATCATGGCTATCATATCGATCCGGAGGAAATTGACAAAGAAAAGGGGGTTAAGGCATAATGGCAGCCCAAACGGAAGCGGCCCAAAAACCTCAACATCTGGAAACGGCCACGCTGGAAGGGAAAAACAAAGTCTTGGGCTTCTGGCTCTTTTTGGGAGCGGAAACCGTCTTGTTCGCTTGTTTGTTTGGTTCTTATTTGGCTCTTCGCAGCCAAAACATGGGTGGACCGGACAGTAACGAGTTATTTGATTTGGAACTGGTTGCGGTCACCACGGCGATCCTTTTGACAAGCAGTTTGACCAGTGTGCTTGCGATGGTGAAAATGAACCAGCGTCATTTGAAGGGAACCCTGGCATGGCTGGGAGTCACGGTTCTGCTTGGTCTGGCTTTTTTGGTGCTGGAAATTGATGAGTTCATTCATTATGTCAGCTTGGGGCATACTTTTATGAGCAGTGCTTTTGGTTCCGCTTTTTATGCCCTGGTCGGTACCCATGGTGCGCACGTCACGTTTGGGATTTTCTGGATTTCGGGGTTGATGATTCAGGCGGCCAAACGTGGGATCACAAAAGAAACGGCGCCAAAATTATTCCTTTCCAGTTTGTATTGGCACTTTATTGACGTGGTTTGGGTGTTTATCTTTACCCTGGTTTATCTTTTGGGAAAGGTGGGCTAAACGGTGGCACAACAAGTCAGTCAGTCTTCAAACGGACAGTCTGCCAATAAATCAGAGCGCGTGACGAAGCATCTCATTTCGTTTGCCGTGATGATCGTGTTGACAGCGGCTGCTTTTTACCTGGTCGCCACCGATGTGGCACCGGAACACCTGGTCTTGCCGGTTCTTTTGATCCTGGGTGCGTTGCAGGTGTTTCTGCAGCTGTTTACGTTTATGCATCTGGATCAAAAAGGAACGGCTTTCTACAGGATATTTATTGTGGCAGGCATTTTCTTCGCAGTCGTTTGTGTTGTAGGAATCTTTTTGATGTAAAGGTCATTGCAAAAGCCTCTTGTTGGATAGCAAGAGGCTTTTGTTTTTGTATATAATGGCTCTGGAGATATAAAAGAATTATAGATTAATAATCAATTATTTTATGTTAAATTGATCACGTTTTAAAAAAACAGGAGGAAACATGAATAATCTGTTAAAAGATCAACTCCTAAACAATCCAAAGACTTTTCTGCACTCCATTCCGTTTATGAAAGTGTCTGAGGGAATTGCCATCGGGGTGGTCACCGGACTGGGGTATTTTTCGGCTTATTTGTCCGATGTGAGTTACAAGGCTTACTTTGGATTGCCTGCCCTTTATGCAGGCGTGGGGTTAAATGCCATCATTCTCTCCATTTTTGCGTTTGTGATCGTTTCGCTTGTGCTTTTGGCCTATTTGCAATACCCGATCGTGGCCCGGTATGGAAAATGGGTTTTACCTGTTTTTTTGCCCGGGTCGGTGGCATTTATGCTCGGGCTGCGGTTGGGTTTTGAGTTCCATTATTCGGTGGAAGTGCTTCTGTTTTTCTTTTTGTTGTATGTTGCTTTTACCTATGCGTTGATCCGGATGGTTTCCAAGCGAAAATGGTTCATTGCCGGGCTGATTTTCATGGTGCTGGTGATTTCCATTTCCAGGGCTTGCGGCTATTTGATTGCTATGAACCAAAAGGAATATCTGGTGTACATGGAGGAACCAAAGCCTTATGCTGTGGTGGATGTCAACGGGGAAGCCATGATCATGATGCCTGTCGATTTAAAGAAAAAAACACTCTTGCCGGAATACCGGTTTGTGGATCAAAAAGCGGAATTGGAGAATTCGATTCCTTTGAAAAAAATGAATATTGGTCCTCTTCATGTGCAGGAAACCCGGCCGTGAAGGACAGAAATTAAAAAAACACCGATAGCTTGGACTATGCGGTGTTTTTTCATCGTTTATGCTTATTCATAAAAAATCACTGAACGTTTTGTATTTCCTGGATACTTGTGTGTCCACATATTCTTTCCACATCTGCTTTGCACATTCTTTTGAACAGATGGGGGATTCAAAGCTGATTTCAACATAGTATGCTTCTTTCCCACAGATTGAACAAGGAGCCGTTTTATTAGCGGGCAAAAGAATGTCTTCACCATGCAAATCATCTTTATAATTCAACTGAATCATCCTCTCCTTATTCGGTTTTGTGGTGTCCCACTTCCGCTAAGGAGGAATTGATTGAAGCAATCAATTTCTCTTAAGCTTATTTTCTCATATTTTCCATGAGATCTAAAGCCTTTTTTTGTAGAGTCACAAGAGATTTCAGATGATTACAAAGCAATAGCCGGCCATGATGGAAAAGAACGCAAAATTTTGATGTGTTAACCGTAAAAGATGAGAAATTCGAGATCCGGGCCAAACCGGTTTAGGGCGCGTGCTTGACGGCCGGCTCCGCGTTTTTGCCGTTCGTTGGATGAGATTGATTTTGAAGTTTTTTTTGTTGGAATAACAAGCTTTCTTCTTTAACCCGCAAAAGCAAAACGAGGAACGAAGATGATTCTTCAAGATGAGGCGCATGCGCCGAATTTTCAAACCAAATCATGTCTTTCACGGGGGCATCCAGCTGCTCGTAAAATTGTTCCTGCAGCTCAAAAGGGGAGTAAAAATCATAGCGGCCCACACAGAAATAAGCCGGAACCTTCAGTTCGTGAATCTCCTCAAAAAGATTGACTTGCATCAGTTGGGGCATGAGCCGTTTGAAAGAAGTCCGGTAGCCCCGGATCCACTTAATCCAGTCCAAAAGGGTATACTCCGAAGAAAAAAAACCTTTGGACAAATATTGAAAAAGGTTTCCCTTCCGAATCAATCCCCCGAAACGAGTCAGCCACTTGCGCTGTACCAGCACACGGCGCAAATCTTTATATGGTGGATAGCCGATGCGTTTCAAAGCCCGCATCGCCAGAAATTTCCGGTTTTGCCTTGCATGAATCAATACAAACTGATACGAGAGCAGTACGCTTTTTTGCACATCCGTCATTTGGCCGATGCCGATATAGGCGTGGAGCAAAGACGGATATTTTTTGGCAAAGCGTGCTCCGATGATACTGCCCCAAGAGTGAGCAGCCAAATAGATTTTTTTCTGTTTAAAACGTTCCAAGAGGATTTGAACCAATTCATGCGTATCTGAGACGAACTGGTCAAGGTTGATGGTTTTCGGATCCATTTTGGCGGAAAAAGATTTTCCGGCTCCCCGTTGATCCCAATGAACCACGATAAAGTGCTTTTCCAGTTCTTCTTGATAATGCCTGATAAACCCGATTGGCGCAAATCCAGGACCCCCGTGCAAAAACAAGAGAATCGGATGGCTGGTGTCTTGGCCCCGTATCATAATGGTTTGCTTTGCGATTCCCAGTTGAATCGTTTCAATGGTTGCCGTTCCATTCTCCGGCGTTTTGTTGGGGGTTTGACTCTTAAACATTTGTTTCCCTGCCTTTTCATCATAATCAATGGATAAATATGTCGGGATAAAATAATTCTGCATTTTTCCGGGGTTTCCTTCAAAAAAACGGGATTTTCATCTAAATTACAGAACGAAAAGACCGAATTCACACGAAAAAACGGGAGAGTTTTGCGAACGGCAAAGGGGCGGAAACGGAATAATTTTAATCAAATTCCTTCTTTTTTCATGTTTTGCGGGATGTTTACCAAGCGGCTTAAAAGGGGTAAATCTTGTTTGAGTGCCTGTCAACAAAATGAATTTTTGCGGACAGATGGCAAACTTTGTTATTGGAAAAAATTATCTTAAAGAGTATAAATGGAATGAGGCGACTGTTGAGGTGAACGGGATGTGACCGGAGATTTCGGAAAGGGGGAAAGATGGTTGCGAAGATGGGTGGTATGCGGATGGATTCTTTTGGTTTCCTTTTGGTTGTCAAGCGGTGAAACCTGGGCCAATGAGATGGGCTGTCATTCGTTTGAGAACTGGAGCGGGTCGCAGAAGTATTTCGAAGAAAAAGGCGGGTCCAAATATCTGAATATCGATGGTTTGGACAGTGACCGGGATGGATTGGCTTGTGAAGAGTTGATCGGTTTTGATCCGAAACACATCAATCCGAATAATGTTCAGCGACCGGACGTCCATAAGGACAAAGATCCCGCGGAAAAAGGTGTGTGGGAGGAGATTTTGTCGGTATTGAAAAAATGGTGGCGCCAGTGGTTGGATTAAAAAAAGCCCCGGATCCGTTTCCGGAGCTTTTTTGTTTACAGTTGCCGGTTGGAAGGTTGGTTCACCATGTGGTGGGCCGTCAAGACCAAACGGCTCCAGATCACTTCTCTGATTTTTCCTTGGATCTCCACTTCATCCAATGCCTGGCTCATGCATTCCAGCCAGGCTTCGGCCCTTTCCGGGGTGATGGGAAAAGGCATGTGGCGTGCCCGAAGCATGGGGTGGCCGTATTTTTCGCTGTAAAGCGGGGGTCCCCCGAAAAATTGCGTGAGGAATAAGTATTGTTTCTCCATCACGGGGCGGATGTCTTCCGGAAAGATCGGCTTCAAAAGCGGATGTTTGATGACGCGCGGGTAAAAAGCTTCGACCAATTGCCGGACTTTCTTTGCTCCCCCGATTTTTTCGTAGATCGTGACTGGTTCGTTTCGGTCCATCAAATCACCTTTTCCTCAATTACGGTTTCATTTTTTTGAAAGCCCGTTCGACGGCACGCAAAGTGAATTGGATGTCTTCTTCCGAATGCTGGGTTGTCAAAAACCAGGCTTCGTATTTGGATGGCGCCAGGTAAACCCCTTCTTCCAGCATCAGCCGGAAAAACTGTCCGAATTGTTCGCTGTCGGCCGCTTGGGCTCCTTCGTAGTCGGTCACTTCCTGGTCGGTGAAGTAGACGGTCAATGCTCCACCCACCTGATTGATTGTGATGCTCAAGCCATATTTGTCAGCCAAACGGGAAATCTCATTGTTTAAGGTTTTGCCCATTTTTTCAAGCCGTTCGTAGGTGTTGGGTTGCTTCAAGGTTGCAATGCATGCCATGCCTGCGGAGATCGACAGCGGATTTCCGGCCATCGTTCCCGCTTGGTACATCGGCCCCATCGGGGAGACTTTTTCCATGATTTCTCTTTTTCCACCATAAGCCCCGATGGGAAGTCCGCCGCCAATGATTTTGCCCAAGGCGGTCAGATCCGGCTCCACATGATAGTAATCCTGGATTCCGCCGTAATGAAAGCGGAACGCGGTGATCACTTCATCGTAAATGACCAAGGCGCCTGCTTGATGGGCCAATTGGTTGATGGTTTCCAGGAAATTCGGTTTGGGCGGGACGATCCCGAAGTTTCCGACCAACGGCTCGACCAAAATGGCGGCAATTTCGTCTCCCCATTTTTCCATGGTCTCTTCCAGGATTTCGATGTTGTTGTAAGGGATGGTGATCACTTCATTGGCGATGCTGACGGGCACACCGGCGCTGTCGGGAGTGCCGAGGGTGGAAGGACCTGAGCCGGCAGCCACCAGAACCAGGTCAGAGTGACCGTGGTAACAGCCTGCAAATTTCAGGATTTTGGTGCGGTTGGTGTAAGCGCGGGCCAAACGGATGGTTGTCATAACCGCTTCGGTTCCGCTGTTGACGAAGCGGATTTGTTCCATGGACGGGATGGCTTCCCGCAACATTTGTGCAAAACGCACTTCTTTTTCCGTCGGTGTTCCGTATAACACCCCGTTGGTGGCCTGTTCAACAATCGCCGCCGTCACCACCGGATGGGCATGCCCCAAAATAATCGGGCCGAAGGCCGCGAGATAATCGATATACCGGTTTCCATCTTCATCCCAGAAATAAGCACCTTGTGCTTTTTTCATAAAGATGGGCGTGCCGTTTCCCACTGCACGAAAAGACCGTGATGGGCTGTTGACACCGCCGACAATGACATCCAATGCTTCCTGATAAAGTTTTTCCGATTGCTGTATATTCAAGAATATCCCCCATTTCGTCTCCATTGTGACATTTCATGACGATTTGAGAAAACAACGTCATGTGCAGGAACCATGCATCATATTTTTCTACTGACGAAACAAGTCCCTTTTTCAATTGTAACGTGATGCACAGAAAATGCCTAGGGAGGATTGTCTCTGTGAATCATCCTGTGATATGCTGAAATTGGGTATATATGCCGATTTTTCGGAGTTTATATATATTTTGGGAACGGAAGATGGAGGCGAAGTATCTTGTCATTCAGATTTCAAGTCGGTGAGCGTTATAGAGATTTATACCAAATCGAATATGTCGTCCGGTTTTTTGACGGTGAACTGGCAGTTGCCCGGAAAGGTTCGCAACGCTACTACCTGCAGTCATCCCGTTTGGAAAAACAAGCGCCGATCTCCCGTGCGATTGCGCACTACCGCTCCTTTGAACATCCGTTGGTGATTCCTTATGAAGATGTGTATGCCGAAGACCGTTCAATCGTATTTGTCCGCCCTTATGTCCCCATCCTTCCTTTGCGGGAGGTTTTTGCCAATCAAGAAGTGGAAGAGGCGAAACTGGTTGAATGGGGAAAACAGCTGCTTCTGTTGGAAAAAGATTTGAGAGCGCATCCGATGCGGATGTATTTGCTTTTGGATCCCGGAAATATCGGGGTGACAGAAGATGATGAGGAGCTGAAGGTGTTATTTTGCGGTACGGAAACCATCACGGCACAAAAAAACATATTTGATTGGGGAACCTTTTTTTATTCCCTTTTATCCGGCGAGCCCGTGGATAAGCCGATTCAAAAATTGCCGAATGATTTCAAGGCATCGAAAAAGATGATGCGGTTGATTCAACGGAGCTTGCAAAACGACTCGCCTGATTCGGTCTTGTCCCATATCAAGCAATATGAAAAAGTGGGTCTGTTGGACCGTTTGTTTGGCAGCGGCGGGGAGAAAAAGAAGGACCCCAAATCCGGAAAATCTCCCGCGAAACGTCAGCCCTCCGCAACCCCGGTTTCTTCCGCGTCTGAAACCCGGGAACCGGCAGAACCCAAAAAGGCGGAGGCGGCAAAAGTCACCTCCGAAGCGACTGAAACAAAACAGAAGTTACCGGAAGAAGATTATATCGCAAGTTTGAAAGCCGAATTTGAAAAAAGACAAAAAGAAGCCTTGGAAAAACAGCGCAAAGAATTGGAAAAGCGCCAGCAAGAGTTGCTGGAGCGGCAGCGGCTGGAATTTGAAAAACGGGAACAAGAGCTGTTGCAAAAGCAGAAAGAAGAGTTTAAACAACAAATTGAAGAGCCGGAACAACGGGAGAACTGGGAACGGGAGATTGCGGAAAGAGAACGCATGCTTGAAGAACAAAAGCGGAAAGAAGAAGAAGAAAAAGCCCGCCTGGAAGAAGAGCGCTTGAAACAAGAGCGGCTCGAGCAGGAACGCATCGCATTGGAACAAGAAGAGCGGCTGCAACAAGAATTGGCCAAAGTGGAAGAAGAACGGATCAAGTGGGAACAGAAGCAAAAAGATTTGGAGAAAAAAGAAGAAGAATTGCGGGAGAAGCTGCAAAAAGAATTTGAAGAAATGGCGAAGTCATTGCTACAAAAACAAGAGGAAGAATTTAAAAGACGCCAAGAGGAGTTGTTGCAGCAACAACGGGATCTTTTGGAAAGCCAGACCAAAAAACGCTTGGAACGGCATCGCGAAGAGTTGGAGCAAACATCCAGGCACTACTTGATCACCCCTGACACCAAACCGCGTGCCAGCTTGTTGGATTTGGAAAAAGAAAACAAAGCGAAAAATGAAAGCGGGCAACCGAAAGAAAACACCCAATCGCAGCAAGACGACCGCGAACGCTTGCGGAAGGAGAAACTGGCCAAGGAGAACAAAGATCACGATGAATTGGTGAAACAGTTCGAGGAGTATATGAACCAAATGTATCCCAAATAAGATGGACAAGAGAGAGAGCGGGTTTCCTGTTCTCTCCTTCTTAAACGGTTTTTATTTTGAAGCTGGAAAGGATTGAAAATATGGTTCTTTATAAATCATTGGCCTGTTTGGGTATTGGCGGAACCACCGTGGATGCGCAGATCGAGGACGAACCATTCCGGCCGGGGGATGTCATCAAGGGAGAAATCAAAATTCGGGGGGGACAAGCCGAACAGCAAATCGATGGCATTTACATGAACCTGCTGGTGACGGTGTCCAAAAACGGGAGGAAAGCTTCCCATCTCATGCAACAATATCCTTTGTCCCATTCCATGATCATTCAAAAAGACGAGATCAAAAAGATTCCGTTTCAAATTAAACTTCCCATGGAAACGCCCATGTCGACGGGAAGCTTTCCTGTTTATCTGAAGACGGGATTGGACATAAAAATGAGCCTGGATCCCACCGATCTGGATAAAATCGAAGTTTTGCCCGCAAATTTGGTGCAAAAAATCTTGAAAAAAATTGAAGATGCTGATTTCATTTTGTATCGGATACATAACGAATATGATCCACAACAGAAACCTTATCCTTTTTTCCAGATGTTTCAGTTCCGCCCGACCGGCCGTTATCACGGATATGTGGATGAATTGAACGTATTCTTCCAAGTGACGGATATGTCGATCCGGATGGATATCGAGCTGATCCGTTCCGACCGGGTCTTAAACAGTCAATTTTCCTGGGAATACCATGATCCGAAAGGAACCCTCATGATCAATAACGAGCGGGTGATGCAAGATCCGCTTGAAAAAATTGATGAAATGTTAAACCGCAAAATGCATTAAGGGAAAAAGGACGGATGCTTATTTGGGATTGGAGTGAGAAAGCATGTTTAACAAAGTGTTAGCCGGCTTGGGTGTCGGAGCCGCCAAGGTGGATACCCGGCTTGAAAAATCAACGTACCGCCAAGGAGAGATAATTAAAGGGGAAATATTTATTCAAGGCGGGCAAACGGAACAGCGAATTGATGAAATCTATTTATACTTGATTGTCCGGTATCATCATGAAGGAAAAGATCAAAAGCATGTTATCAGCCAGTTTCGGATCACGGACACATTTGAAATCGGGGAAAGGGAGAGCAAAGTGATTCCGTTTGAAATTGAAATGCCGTTGGATGCCCCGATTTCAACCGGGGGGTGCCCCATCTATTTAAAAACCGGACTGGACATCAAAATGGCGATCGATCCGAAAGATACCGACGGCATCGAAGTTCTCCCCCATCCGTTGGTGGACAAAGTGCTGCATGCGGTGGAAAATGTCGGATTTCGGTTGACCAGTGTCGATTATGCGTTTGATAAATTTTATTCCCGCCATCCTTTTGTGCAGGAATACCGCATGACGCCGACGGGCAAGTATGAAGAGTATTTTGATGATATCAGCATGGTTTTTTATCCCGATCATGATTCGTTGGATGTCATCATGACTTTGGACCGCAAAGCCATTGACTTGATGAGTTCGATGGAAGAAGCGCTGAATTTGGATGAACGGCTGATGAGATTTACGGTGACAAGAAAAGAGCTGGAAGCTAAAAAGAACCCGTTTGAGAAAAGATTCACCGAAATCGTGGAGCAGTATATTTAACGGGCAAATCCCCGGATCCCTGTGGATAAGGCGTTCCACCATGAAGTGGAATGCCTTTTTCAGTTGGTTTTTTCTTTTTTCTGATTGATGAAATCCACATAATGGCTGAATATCGCTTCCACGATCATGAAGAAGGAAGCAAAGGTATCCAGGTGAATCCCGTTATGGATGGAAACGGTCGAGCTTCTGGCATACAAATGATACGGAGTCATTTTGGCCAGACGGTTGTTGACCAGATTCGTGACGGAAACAAAAGGAACGCCTTTGGCCACCAAAGTTTGTACGGCGGGAAAGATGGACGGGGTGTCTCCGGATAAAGAAAAAATAAAGACCAAGTCGTTTTTTGTCATATCCTTGACAACGATTTCAAATTCAGAGTGAGAGGGAATCACATTCATATACTTTTGAAGAGGCAGAAACATCCGATGCAATTCCAATGCACAATTCCGCTGGGCATTTCCCGTGCCAAAAACGAACAATTTCTGTGCTTCATCGATTAATCTGCAAATGTCCGAAAAATCCTTGGTCTGTATATATTTCATGGTCTCACGGAAATCTTCTTCCAAGATTTCGATGCTGCTCTTATCTTTTACCGGTTTTTCCTGGTGCTGCCATTTCAAAAAAATGCGAAATTCACTGTAACCGGTGAACCCGAGCTTTTGCGCCAGACGCAAGATGGAAGATCGGGAAACATTGCACCGGTCGGCCAGATGATTAATCCCCAACTGATAACACGTGTCTTTGTGATTCATGATGTATCTCAAAATGTGTAAATCGGTTTCATTGAGCTTGTTGTAATGTTCATTGATAAGTTCTTCTAATGTCAAATGATTCTCCTCCCTGCACAAAGAGAATTCCTTTATAAAAATTAAAACAAAAAGTGCAAAGAGGCACAAGCTCTTTGCACTTTCCGTCCGTAAGGTGTATGGATCTTTTATTTATAAATCTTCACGTACGACGACATCCTCTTTGTGCAGTTTTGGCCAATAATCTTTGTTGGCCTCGATCAAGTCATCCAGGATGGCTTTGGCCACCTTGGCGCTGGGAACGGTTTTGGACAAGGTGAGGGCTTGCCACAATTTTTGATAAGAGCGGGTGATCCAGGCTTCGACCACGAGTTTTTCCACGGAAACTTGCTGTTCCATCAGTCCTTTTTGGAATTGCGGGATTTCTCCGATGGCGATGCGTTCGGGCCCGTTGCTTCCCACGATACAGGGAATTTCCACCATGGCGGTCGGGTCGAAATTGGAGATGGCTCCTTGGTTTTCGACAATCAACAACATCCTCTCTTGTGTGTTGTATGCGATGGCGCGTGCCAGGTCCACAATATAGGATGCGTGTTCGTCAACATGCAGTTTGGTACCTTCGGTCGATTGGTTTTCAATGATTTTTTGACATTCACCGAACACGAATTTTTCACGGCCGTCCATGACTTCATTAGCGCGCGTGTATTCCGGGTTGGAATGTTCATACACATAATCCGGGTAAAAATAATATTTCAAATACGTATTCGGCAGGGTGTCAGGATCCAGTGCATAGACATCGCGGGCTTTTAAAAAGGTGTCGCTCCAGCTTGCATCGGCATCATCTTTGGGAACAGTGTAGCCGTGTTTCCGGACATGCTCTTTCAATTTGGGCATCAAATCATTCCCGTTTTGGTCACGGATATCCGTCCACCAGCCGAAATGATTCAATCCGTAATAACGGACCTTCATTTCCTTGCGGCTTTTGAGTCCCAGAATTTGAGCCATGCGGTTTTCAATGCCGATGGGCATGTCGCAGATGTTGAGCACTTTGGAATCGGGTCTCAGGCGCCGGGTGGCCTCGGCGACAATGGCGGCCGGATTGGAGTAGTTTAACATCCATGCGTCGGGAGAGTATTTTTCCATGTAGTCGATCAATTCCAAGACTCCCCCGATGGAGCGCATGCCGTAGGCGATTCCTCCGGGTCCGCATGTTTCTTGACCAAACACGCCGTGTTTCAACGGGATTTTTTCGTCCAGTTCCCGCATGGCATATTTCCCGACCCGAATGTGTGCCATGACGAAGTCGACGTCGGTGAATGCTTCTTCCGGATCGGTGGTGGCCAAAAACTCGATTTCCGGCGCTTTTTCATTCAGGATGATTTTGCAGGCTTCGGCAATCGTCGACTGGCGGGCAGCGTCATTATCGTAAAGTTTTAATTTCCGGATCGGAAATTGATTCAAATTTTCAAGAAGCATCAGGACAATTCCCGGTGTAAAGGTGCTGCCTCCTCCGGCGATGACAATGGAGAATTTTTTCATTTTGCTGATTCCTCCTTATTTTCGTGACCGCTTACAACTCAGTTATAACAACCTGGTGACGAGAGAACAATAGATCGGGCGGATGCTGTTCATAATCACATATCTTGTTATTTTTCACAGGAGCCTGGAAATTTTCCCGCCACCATTTTATGCATTCTCCCGGTTTGGATGATCCAGCAGGTTTTCAAACTGTTCCCGGATCTGCGGGGAAGACAAACCGACGATAACTTGGATGGCTTTTCCGTTTTTAACGATCCCGTGGGCCCCGGCGGAGAGAAATTGCTTCTCTGGTGCCGTTTTGGTTTCATCATGAACGGTGACGCGCAATCTGGTGGCGCAGTTGGTCACTTCCGCGATGTTGTCCGGCCCGCCCAATGCTTCCAAAAACCGGGCGGCTTTTTCTGCGTAATCATTTTTCTTTTGCTTGGCCGCTTGTTTTTCTTGGAAATCTTTTTTGGTGTACAGCTTGGTTTCCTGTTCTTCGTCATCTTCACGGCCCGGCGTTTTCACATCCAGTTTTAAAATCAAATAGCGGAACAGGAAGAAATAGATGGCCGTAAAGATCAAGCCGACTACGATTTGCGTCAAATAAGTGGTGCTGTGGTATTTAAACAGCGGAATCCAGTTTTGGATGGCCACTTCCAGCAATCCACCCCCCATATTTCCGGAAACCCCGAGGGAGTACATGATGGTGGACATGGTGGCCGCCAGGAGGGCATGAATCAGAAAGAGAACCGGCGCCACGAACAAAAAGGTGAATTCGATCGGTTCTGTGATTCCGGCGATCACGGAGGTGAGTGTCGCCGCGATCAACATTCCGGAGATGATTTTTTTCTTGGAGGATTTGGCCGTGACATACATGGCCAGTGCAATGCCCGGAATTCCGAATATTTTTGAAAGCCCGTGTAAAGCAAAACCGCCTTCCGGGAACATTTCTTTTAATGATTGCGAATTATTGGCAAATTCATTCAAATGTTCCACCCAATATTTTACGATTCCGCCGTCCACCACGGCCGGACCGAAGATGAAAGGACCGTAGATAAAGTGATGCAACCCGGTCGGGATCAAAATTCGCTCAAGGAATGTGTATAACCAAACGCCCAATGCCCCGGATGAAGCAAGAAACCCTTGCATGGAAGCGATGCCTTTTTGAATGACCGGCCAACCCCAGGAAGTGAGGAGTGCCAGAGGCAGCATGACAAAAAAGCTGAGGATGACGATATAGGAGGTCCCTTGGAAAATCCCCAAAAAATCAGGCAACTTTTTATCGAAATAACGGTTATGAAGATAAACGACGATGGCAGAAATCAGGATGGCTCCAATGATACTGGTGTCTAACGTTTTAATGCCGGCAATTTCCGTCAGTCCGCTCACTCCGCCCGCTTCTTGTTCAAAATCAACGCCAAATTGGGGCCCCCAAATGGTTAAAATGGCATTGATAAAATAGTTAAAGGTCAGATATGAGATCAAAGAAGCCAAAACGGCTCTGGCTTGGGCCTTTTTGGCCAGGCCGATCGGGATGCCGACCGCAAACAGCAAAGGCATTTGTTTGAATACCGCCCAACCGCCTGCTTCGATCACGGTCCAAAATTTGTACCAAAAGCTGTCGGGGTGTGCGAGAGCATTCATAATATCCTGATTTTTCAGCAGGGTGGTCAGCCCGACAACGATCCCTGCAAAGGGAAATAACAGAACGGGTACAAACATGGCTGCCCCAAAGCGCTGGAACTTTTGCAGCACGGAAATCACTCCTTGTTGTATAATTTTTTGTAACATGTTTTTTTGGGATTTTTGTTAACTTATAATTGAACTATGAATAATTTGTTAACGCTTACAAATAAAATATCTTATAATTCATGTTCCAACAATTGTTTTTGTTCATCTTGAAACAGAATCACTTTTTTTGAACATTTTCACACTGCATAAAAACTTTCCCATAAAAAATTCCATGGCCGGCTTATGCCTGTGCCATGGAATTTTTTACGAAATCATGCCGGAGGAAAGGTGAAAACCGGCCCAAACCAAAAACAAACCGAAGAAAAGGCTGGAGAGAAGATAAGCCCAAAATTTTCCCTTTCGCCTTTGTTGCCGGAGCCTTTCAGCTTCATAAGAAAAAGTGGAAAAGGTGGTGTAACCGCCGAGAAAACCCGTTGCAAACGGCCGGTTTGCCATCATCCAGGCGACCGGCAACCGGTCATGAATCCATCCCAAATAAAGCCCCATGATCAAACAGCCGGTCATATTGACAAGAAAGGTTCCAAGCGGAAATTTCCCGTCCCGGGCGGGAAACACCTCCGTGACCAGCCAGCGGCACATGGCTCCGATTCCCCCTCCCAATGCAATCCACATCATTTCCAATCGGCTTTCCCCCTTTGGGCCAGCCAAACCCCCAAGCGGGCAAAAAGCAGGCCGCCCGTGGTGGTGGCGACGATATAAAAAAGGGATAAAAGCGGAGGCAAGAGATGGGCTTCCACGCATAGCGTGGAGAA
>NZ_JACETT010000042.1:0-1676 GCF_013912365.1 Thermoactinomyces intermedius | reverse complement strand
ATCACTGACACAATCCTTGGTGCAAAAAACCAAGTAGTTGATTGGAAGGCAAACCAAGAGCAGTTAAATGAATCTATCCAACAGCTAGACAACGATCCGGTGGTGAAGTTCAAGCAAGCATTACAGGAACTACAGACTGCCCTTTCCCCTCTTTTAGATCAGATTTCAAACATCGTGATGAAAATTGCTGATTTTATCCAAAACAATCCTCAACTTGCGGCAACGATCATGACTATCGTTGGGGTAGTAGGGACCTTATTGGGTGTACTAACAGTCTTAGAGCCTATCATCAGCGGAATCACAGCAACAATAGGTTTGCTGGCTGGTGCATTTGGGGTTGCATCTTCAACAGTCTTAATCGCTATAGGTGTACTGGCTTCTTTAATCACAATAGGTATTTTAGTTTGGCAAAACTGGGACACGATCAAGGCAAAAGCCATTGAGATTTGGGGCGCAATTAAGAATTGGTTAGTTCAAACATGGGAAAACATCAAAACTCAAGCAAGTGAAAAATGGGAATCGATGAAGAAAACAGTCCAAGACAAGATGGACAGCGCTAAGAAGAAAGTCACTGATATTTGGAATTCCATCGTGAGCTTTTTGAAGGGGATCAACCTGTATCAGATCGGAAAAGACATCATCCAAGGTTTAATCAATGGGATAAGCAGTTTGAAAGATAGAGCGCTGCAGAAAGCCCAAGAGATTGCAGACGGCATCAAAAGCCGCATCAAAAGTGCTCTTGGGATCCATTCCCCTTCCCGAGTGATGATGGAGTTAGGTAAAGACACTGGCCAAGGGTTTGTTCTTGGTCTGGAGTCAGCAATCAGGAATATCCAGCGAGTATCTGATCAGCTCGCAACCGCTTCAATGCCTCAGCAGGGATCGGGCCCAGTAATCAGCTCGTCAAGTGACCGAGTAAACAATATAACCATCTACAACTATGGCCCGGATCTGACCGGCCAAAGCGTAATTAACGCGCTACGGCGTAAGGAGTGGTTAAGTTGAGCAGAATTAAATACATGTGGTACGGAACGCGTCCGGAAATAAGGTTCGACGTTACGGAATCATGGGTAATACAAGACTCTTTCGAAACATTCCCCGGCTCGAACTTCACGATCCGGAACCCGTCGATGATGTCCGGAACAAATGACGGATGGGCTCAGACGGATTACCGGGCCTACTCCGGGACATATTCAATCCGGAGCGGGCCGATTACGAGTGTGGCCGGGAGCCATCAATACGCCCGGATTGACTTCATCTTTACCATTCCTTCTTACGCCAGGAATGTTAGGATCAAATATTGGTATTACCAAGATTGCGAGCAAAATTTTGATGGTTTAAAGGTTTACTTTAATGGATCGCTGGTCCACAACTATATCACCAATGGGACATATTTTCAGTGGACATTGGGTGAGATCGAGACGAGTCAACGGGGACAATGCACCATAACCTTTGAGTATGACAAGGACGGGCTAAGGGATGAAGGTGAAACCGATGCCGTCTATATAGATGATCTTGAAGTAACTTGGGACGTTGAATCCATTGCGGAGACGCCAGGCACGGAATTGATCCGTTTTGACGGTTCAACCGGTTATCACTTGATGTACCACCGGACCGGCGCACAAGCACCGCCGGTAAACTTGGTGGAACATCGTGTTCCAATGCGGCCGGGGAGC
>NZ_JACETT010000041.1:0-1676 GCF_013912365.1 Thermoactinomyces intermedius | reverse complement strand
ATCACTGACACAATCCTTGGCGCAAAAAACCAAGTAGTTGATTTGAAGGCGAATCAAGAGCAGCTAAATGAATCTATCCAACAGCTAGACAACGATCCGGTGGTGAAGTTCAAGCAAGCATTACAGGAATTACAGACTGCCCTTTCCCCTCTTTTAGATCAGATTTCAAACATCGTGATGAAAATTGCTGATTTTATCCAAAACAATCCCCAACTCGCTGCAACAATTATGGTTATCGTCGGAGCTGTGGGGGCCTTTTTGGGTGTGCTAACAATATTGGGACCTATCATCAGCGGAATCACAGCAACAATAGGTTTGCTGGCTGGTGCGTTTGGGGTTGCATCTTCAACAGTCTTAATCGCTATAGGTGTTTTGGCTGCTTTGATTGCGATTGGGTTTGCTCTTTGGCAAAACTGGGACACGATCAAAGCAAAAGCAGTGGAAATATGGGGCGCAATCAAAGCTTGGCTTGTTCAGACATGGGAAAATATCAAAACTCAAGCAAGTGAAAAATGGGAATCGATGAAGAAAACAGTCCAAGACAAGATGGACAGCGCTAAGAAGAAAGTCACTGATATTTGGAACTCCATAGTGAGCTTTTTGAAGGGGATCAACTTATACCAAATCGGGAAGGACATTATATCGGGCTTGATAAACGGAATTAGCAGCTTGAAAGATAGAGCTTTGAAAAAAGCTCAAGAGATTGCGGACGGCATCAAAAGCCGCATTAAAAGCGCTCTTGGAATCCATTCCCCTTCCCGCGTGATGATGGAGTTAGGTGAAGACACTGGCCAAGGGTTTGTTCTTGGTCTGGAGTCAGCAATCAGGAATATCCAGCGAGTATCTGATCAGCTCGCAACCGCTTCAATGCCTCAGCAGGGTTCAGGTGCATTAGTAAGCACATCAAACGACCGGGTGAACAATGTCACAGTTTACAACTATGGCCCGGATCTGACCGGCCAAAGTGTGATTAATGCGCTACGGCGTAAGGAGTGGTTAAGTTGAGCCGGATTAAATACATGTGGTACGGAACGCGTCCGGAAATAAGGTTCGACGTTACGGAATCATGGGTAATACAAGACTCTTTCGAAACATTCCCCGGGGATAATTTCACAATAAGGAACCCATCAACTATGGACGGGACCACCACCGGTTGGCTTCAAACGGATTATCGTGCTTATACCGGGACGTACTCAATCCGGAGCGAACCCATGGAAAGCATCGCAGGAGTTCACCAATACGCCAGGATCGACTTTGTTTTCGAAGTGCCTTCATACGCAAGAAATGTGAAAATCAATTACATGTACTTCCAGGATTCCGAAGAAGGTTATGACGGCCTAAAAGTTTACTTTAATGGCGCCTTGGTTCACAACTATATCACCAATGGAGTGTATTATCAGTGGACGCCTGGCGAAATCACGACGAGCCAACGGGGGCAATGCACGGTCACTTTTGAGTATGACAAAGACGGGCAAAAGGATGAAGGGGAGACCGACGCCGTCTATATTGATGACTTTGAAGTAACCTGGGACGTTGAGAGCATCGCGGAGACGCCGGGCACGGAGTTAATTCGTTTTGATGGTTCAACCGGTTATTATCTGTTATACCATCGCACTGGTGCGCAAGCTCCGCCGGTGAATCTGGTGGAACAACGCATTCCAATGCGGCCGGGGAGC
>NZ_JACETT010000040.1:0-45181 GCF_013912365.1 Thermoactinomyces intermedius | reverse complement strand
CCGAAGTCGGTGAGGCAACCTTTTAGGAGCCAGCCGCCGAAGGTGGGGCAGATGATTGGGGTGAAGTCGTAACAAGGTATCCCTACCGGAAGGTGGGGATGGATCACCTCCTTTCTAAGGAGCTCATTTCGAGCAAAAACGATTTTTTCAAAGAGTCATGTCTCACACTCTTTGGTTTTCAGGGAACACTGGGAAAAGCCCCGCAGACCGTGGTCTGCGGGGCTTTTTGTTTGCGACGGGTTGCCTTTTGAAACAAAAAGGAAAGATACCTCCTGAAACGGGGTATGCTAAAATGAAGAGATACTGGGAAAATGATTGGAAGACGAGGTGTTTCAAATGGTCAGGCGGGCAAGAAGAGGAAAAAAAGAACAAGAAGAACAGAAAAAAAAGTTATCCCCGCGTCAATATCATGTCACTCAGGAAAATGGAACCGAACCTCCTTTTCAAAATGAATACTGGAATCATGAAGAAGAAGGAATCTATGTGGATGTGGTTTCGGGCGAACCGCTTTTCAGTTCATTGGACAAATTTGATGCCGGATGCGGTTGGCCCAGTTTTACCAAGCCGATTCATGAAGATCAGATAGTGGAAAAGGAAGATTACAGTCACAACATGATCCGTACCGAAGTGAGAAGCCGGGAAGGAGATTCCCATTTGGGACATGTGTTTAATGACGGGCCGCTGCCGACAGGGCTTCGCTATTGCATCAACTCGGCAGCTTTAAGGTTTATCCCGAAAAAAGACTTGGAAAAAGAAGGTTATGGGGAATACCTGTCCCTGTTTGACAAAAAGGATTCATGACAAAGAAAAAAGCGTTTGCCGGTTCCGGCAAACGCTTTTTTTGTGACATTAAGATTGGGCCAGCAGTTTTTCCAATTCATCCAGTTTCTCTTCAAAAACGTTCAGGGCTTGTTGAATCGGTTCCGGTGAAGTCATGTCGACACCGGCTTTTTTCAATACTTCAATGGGATAGTCGGAACTTCCGGCTTTCAAGAAGGAAAGATAACGGGAGACGGCCGGTTTTCCTTCCCGCAGGATTTGCCCCGACAATGCCGCCGCGGCACTGAATCCGGTCGCATATTGGTAAACATAATAGTTGTAATAGAAGTGCGGGATGCGGGCCCATTCCAAACCGATTTCCTCATCGCTGATCATGTCGTTGCCGTGATATTTTTTGTTCAAATCATAGTACAACGAGGTGAGCAATTCCGGTGTCAGTGCTTCTTTTGCCTTCGCTTTTTGGTGAATGAGATGTTCAAATTCGGCAAACATGGTTTGGCGGAAAACCGTTGCCCGGAAGCCGTCGAGATAATGGTTCAAGAGATACAGACGCTTTTGTTTGTCGTCGGTTTGTTTGAGCAAATAATCATTGAGCAAGGCTTCATTGCAAGTCGATGCCACTTCCGCAACAAAAATGGAATAGTTGCCATAGACAAACGGTTGGTTTCTGTTGGTGTAATAACTGTGGAGGGAGTGCCCCAGTTCATGTACCAGTGTGAACAAGCTGTCAATGCTGTCCTGCCAGTTCATCAGGATGTAGGGGGCCGTTCCGTAAGCTCCTGAAGAATAGGCGCCGCTTCGTTTTCCTTTGTTCTCATAAACATCGATCCACCGATTGTCAAAAGCCTCTTTCAGGATGGATACATATTCCTCGCCCATGACACTTAACGCATCGAGCACAATTTTTTGTGCATCCGGGTAGGAAATTTTAAAAGAAGATTCTTCCACCAACGGGGTGTAAATGTCGTACATGTGCATTTCTTCCAAGCCCAGTGCTTTTTTGCGGATGCGCATATACCGGTGCAGCAAGGGCAAATTTTGGTTGACGGTATCCACCAATTGATCATAGACGGTTTCAGGTATGCTGTTCCGGCTTAAAGCGGCATGCCGTGCCGAATCATAGCCGCGGACTTCTGCATAAAAATTATTTTTCTTGATGGCCCCGCTTAAGGTGCTGGCAAAAGTGTTTTTATATTTGTCGTATGTGGAGTATACGGCATGAAACGCGTCTTTTCTGACGCGGCGGTCCGGGCTTTCCATCAATTTCGTGTACCGGCCGTGTGTCACTTTGACTTCTTCCCCGTTTTCATCCCGGATCGAGGGAAACTCCAAGTCTGCATTGTTCAGCATGCCGAAGGTGTTGGCGGAGGCCCCCAGGACTTCACCGGCTTGGGCTAGGAGTTTTTCTTCTTTTTCCGATAAAACATAGGGACGCTTTTTGTTTAACTCTTCCAGAGCGTGTTTGTATACCTGCAATTCTTCGTTTTCTTCCAAAAAACGCGTGATTTTCTCTTCGGGGATGGAAAGGATCTCCGGAGTGATGAAGGACAAGGCTCCGGAAACTTCCGTATACAAACTTTTTGCGCGGTCATTGAGGGCTTGATAAAAGGATTGGGTGGTGTCCTGATCAAACCGCATATGCGCATATGTATAAAGTTTGTCAAGTTTGTAGAGCAATTGATCCTGGAATTTCAGCGCTTTTAACAAATCCTCAGCAGACCGTCCGAGCTTCCCTTTGAACCGGCTGATCTCAGGGATCATTTGTTTGATGTTTTGATATTCTTCTTCCCATTTCTCATCGTTTTCAAAAATATCTTCAAGACGCCATTTATATTCATCCGGAATTTCTGAGCGAAGAGGAAGTTTGGATGAGGATTGGGTCATGATTATACCTCCTTAATCAGTTCTGTATTCTCCATTATACTACTCGGCCGGGGAATTCAGAAACCATTCCTTTTATTGGGTTGTGTATAATTTTTTTTATTAATTTGCATAATATTGGGGTGATCATCATGAAAGGGAGGTACAAGAAGTGAGCAATCTGGAGCGTTTCAGAAGCCGGAGAAATCTTTACAACCCGGTACATCCTTTGTCACAAATCCATTCGGAAATCAACCGCACATTTGAACGTTTTTTTGAAAATCCGATCTGGAATGAGTCGATGCCAAAAATGCCCGCCATCAACATGAAAGAGGAAGGGAACCAGTATGTCATCGAGGCGGAAATGCCCGGCCTCAGGGATGAAGATGTTGAAATAGAGGTGCACGGCGGACAATTAACGATCAAAGGGGAACGGAAACAAGAATCGAAAAAAGAAGGAGAGCACATGTATATTGAAGAGAGGAGTTATGGTTCGTTTTACCGGACCGTCACCCTTCCGCAGGATGCCAACTTGGATCATATCACAGCCGATTATGAAAACGGGCTTCTCATAATCACGATTCCGAAGGATCCGGAAAAAGAACCGAAGAGAATTAAAATCAACCGGAAACCTTCTTCATGATCGTGCGGGAAAAATGAAAAAAACCAACGGGGCCGTATGGGACACGGCCCTTTTTTTTGGAAAGAAGCCGGCACCGGGTTCCTCCTAATTTTTCCCGGATGGAGATGTGAGTAATCAGAGAAGGATGATCGCATACTATCACCAAATCCATTTCAATTTCAGGAAGGTGTAAGGATTATGCAAAATGTTGAAAACATGGAAAACGTTCTTTCCTACATTCATTCCGAGCTGAACCGCATTGAAACGATGGCGGGTACATTGGCCACAATTGAACAGGACCATTACCGGAAGCTGACGAATTTCGATCATCGCAAATTGGTGGATATTGCGGTCGAAGAACAGAATGCCGCCCGTCAGTTGGGAACGGTCAAGCAAATGTGCTTGTCGATGGCGCAAAAAATTGAAGAACTTCAAAATTCGTTGGGGCAGGGTGAAGCCAAGGAGCGTGTCCATCGTGCTGAAGTTCATTGAAAGGATGATCCGGTCCGCCATTGACCGGTCTGTCGATCAAGCGTTGACCAGGATGATCCGGGACCAATATACCGAGAATTTGTTTGAAATGGTGCCGGCCTCGAAAAAGGTGGGGGTGACCAACCTCATGGAAATCACCATGAGGGCCAATCAGGGCACACCCATCTCCCGACCCTTGGGAACCCCTGTTCCTATGTCCCCGTGGGAAAAAATCTTGTTCAATCCGGTTCACCTGTTCCGCTTTCCCACTCCGGAAAACGTCGGAATCAACACTTCGGTCACGATTGGACAGCGGGCCAAAAAACCATTGACGATTTCCATTCCGATCATGATTGCAGGCATGTCCTTCGGCGGTGCGTTAAGCAAAAAAACCAAAATTGCCCTCGCCAAAGCTGCCACCAAGGTGGGGACCGCGACCAATTCGGGGGAAGCGGGGCTCATGAAAGAGGAAAGGGAAGCGGCCGGTTTGTTTATCGGACAGTATAACCGGGGCGGATGGATGAACGATCCGAAAAAGTACAAAGCCTTGGATGCGATCGAGATTCAACTGGGGCAGGGGGCCCAAGGATCTGCTTCGCAGCGGACGGCCGCCCATAACATCGGCGAGGACTTCAGGGAAGTTTATGAGTTGCAACCCGGGGAAGATGCGGTGATCCATTCCCGGCTGCCCGGGGTCAATGGCAAGGAAGAGTTTGTCCAACTGGTCCGCAGACTGAAAGAGGAAACCGGGGTGCCGGTGGGACTGAAAATTGCTGCGACGCATCATCTTGAAAAAGAGTTGCAAATCGCCGTGGAAGCCGGAGTGGATTTTGTCACCGTTGACGGAGCCGAAGGCGGAACGCACGGGGGTGCACCCACTTTGCAGGATGATGTCGGATTGCCCACCCTCTTTGCCATTACAAGAGCATCCGAATTTCTTGCCCGAAAAAAGGTGAAACAGGATATTCAACTGATTGCCACAGGAGGATTGGTCACTCCCGGACGAATGCTGAAAGCCATCGCCTTGGGAGCCGATTGTGTGTATATCGGAACGGCGGCCTTGATGGCCTTGGCCAGCGAACAAATGGTCAAATCCGTACCCTTTGAACCTCCCACCAGCTTGTTGGTTTATTCGGGGAAAATGACCGACCAATTGGATGTGGACCAGGCGGCCATGAATCTGGTCCGTTATTTGAATGCTTGCGTGCGGGAAATGGAGCTCGTTTTGATATCGCTTGGAAAAACGGCTGTTGCCGATTTGACCAAATCGGATTTATGTACCATGGATCCTTTTATTGCCAAAGCAACGGGCATTGAGTTGGGCTATGTTGCCCCCGAAGACCAATCCCGCTTTTTTGAAGAAACCAACCCCTTGTTTTCCGTTCCACGGGACCGGGAGTTTGAAACCGGGCCGTTTGTCAGCCATTGAGAGATAAAAAATGCATCCCGGGGATACCGGCTTTTTCTGCCCCGGTCCCCGGGAAGAGGGACAAAAGCGGTTCGTTAAGGAAAAAGGAGCCGGCAAAGGCAATTGCTTCTTTTTTGGTGATTGTGTTATAATCACTTTGGCTATACTTATTGTAGATACATCTTGCGAGTGCAAAGAGTGGGTGGAAGCCCACTCTTTGCGTTTTGTTGCAGGTGTTTGAATTAGCCAAATAAGGAGGGTTGGCTTTGAGCCGACAAATTACAGAAGCCGTACAACAACTTGCCCGGCCGATTGTGGAAAAAGAAGGTTTGGAACTGGTCGATATCGAGTATAAAAAAGAAGGGCCAAATTGGTTTTTGCGCATTTTCATCGACCGGGAAGACGGGGGAGTTGATTTGGATGATTGCACCCGGATCAGTGAGATAGTGGGGGAAAAGCTGGACGAAGAAGACCCGGTGCCAGGGGCGTATATTCTGGAAGTGTCATCACCGGGTGCGGAAAGGCCGCTGACCAAGGAGAAGGATTTCCAAAAAGCTGTCGGTAAAAATGTATATATTACCACGTACGAACCCATTGAAGGCCAAAAAGTGTTTGAAGGGGTTTTGCACCAATTTGACGGTACCACCCTTACGGTCCATGAGAAGAAGAAGACATTTGAGATTCCACTCGAGAAGGTGGCCAAAGCACGATTAAGCGTCGTTTTTTAACGCGAAGGGAGGATTAGGCCGATGAATGCCGAGTTCATCGAGGCCCTTGATCAATTAGAAAAAGAAAAAGGGATCAGTAAAGATATTTTGATTGAAGCGATTGAAGCTGCATTGATATCTGGATATAAGCGCAACTTTCATTCTGCACAAAACGTACGGGTAGATGTGAACAGACAGACCGGACAGGTGCGTGTGTTTGCCCGCAAAACCGTCGTGGATGAGGTCGTCGACTCCCGCTTGGAAATTTCATTGGATGCGGCCCGGGAAATCGACCCCAACTATCAATTGGGCGATATTGTGGAGATCGAAGTCACGCCGGCAGACTTTGGCCGGATTGCGGCTCAAACGGCGAAGCAGGTGGTGACGCAACGCATCCGGGAAGCGGAACGGTCAGCCATTTACGAAGATTTTGTGGACCGGGAAGAAGACATTGTCACCGGGATTGTGCAAAGAGCCGACAACCGTTACTATTACGTGGACCTTGGCCGGGTGGAAGCCTTGCTGCCCCACAATGAAGTCATCGCCGGGGAGCGGTTCAGCCACGGGGATCGTGTGAAAGTTTACATAACCCGGGTGGAAAAATCGACGAAAGGTCCGCAGATTTTCTTGTCCCGCACCCATCCCGGATTGTTGAAAAGGTTGTTTGAATTGGAAGTTCCCGAAATTTATGATGGCGTTGTGGAAATTAAATCGATTGCCCGTGAAGCGGGTCAACGTTCCAAAATTGCCGTGGCTTCGCACAATCCGGATGTGGATCCGGTTGGAGCCTGTGTGGGTCATCGCGGCTCCCGCGTGCAAACGGTGGTCAATGAACTGCGCGGTGAAAAAATCGATATCGTCCGTTGGTCTGACCGCATGGATGAGTTGATTGCCAATGCGCTCAGCCCGTCCAAAGTGATTTCCGTCACCATTTATGAAGAAGAAAAAATGGCCCGGGTGATTGTTCCCGATCACCAATTGTCGCTGGCGATCGGAAAAGAAGGACAAAACGCACGGCTGGCTGCAAAGCTCACCAATTGGAAGATTGACATCAAAAGCGAATCGGAAGCCGAAGAATTGGAAGAAGAAGCTGAAGATGAAATCCTGGATGAAGTCGAAGTTCCGGATGAAGATGCTTTATTAAATACCGATGGCAGTGAAGAGACCGAATAATTTCTTCCAAGGGGAGGGTTTTTGGCATAAGATGAAACGGCGAAAGGTACCGATGCGTAAATGTGTGGCATCACAAGAAATGTTTCCGAAAAAGGAACTGATCCGGATCGTGAGAACGCCGGAAAATGAACTGGTCATCGACCCGACCGGAAAAAAATCCGGGCGCGGAGCGTATTTGTGCGCAAAAATGGAATATATCGATTTGGCACAAAAAAAGAAAGCTTTGGATCGCGCCCTCAAAGTGCAGGTTCCTTCCGAATTGTATGATCAACTTCGTGATTATGTAAGAGAGCATCAGGGAAATGAATAAGTTTTTGCAACTGCTGGGGCTTGCGATGAGGGCCGGAAAAGTCGTTTCCGGAGAGGAATGGGTGATCCGGGAAATTCGCTCGGGAAAAGCGCAGTTGGTGATCCTGGCCGAAGATGCGAAAAAAAACACGGAAAAAAAGGTCAGTGACAAATGTGATTCTTACAACGTTCCTTTGTTGCGATACGGTACCAGAAAAGAGCTGGGTAATGCGATTGGAAAAGAGACACGCGTGGTCATTGCAATTACGGACCGGGGGTTTGCCTGGTCATTCATGAAGCTCGGCAGTAAGTAACGGGGGTGAATGGATTTGGCGAAAATGCGTGTATATGAATACGCGAAAAAAGTGAATAAGAGTAGTAAAGAAATATTGCACAGTCTGAAAGACTTAGGCATTCAAGTGAGTAACCATATGAGTGTGTTGGATGAAGGAATGATACAAAAATTGGATCAACGTTTAAATCAACAAGAAAAACCTGCAAAAGATCAAGACCGTCCGCAAAGCGAAGAAAACAAGAAAGCACCGTCCAACGGAAATCATCGGAATAAACAAGAATCTTCCGCCCACAACAAAAAGCGTGCCTCTTCCGGACCAAACCGCAACAGCCAACGGAATCAGGCCGCCCGCGGGCAGGAAGAGCGCAAAGCAAACCATGAGACAAGCCAGCAGGAGAAGCGTCAACGCAAAGGAAAGAAAGGAAAGGCTTTCCAGAAAGGAAAAGACGGTGCCCGCCGGGACCATGTAAATCGGAAAGGAAAAGGCCGTCAAAAAGGTGAGAAAAAGAAAGAGGCCAAAGAAAAACAGGCTCCGGTACTGCCAAAGGAAATCACCGTTTCCGGTCCCATGACCGTTGGGGATTTTGCCAAGCTGTTGCGCAGGGAATCTTCCGCTGTCATTAAAAAATTGATCACGCTTGGAATCATGGCCACCATCAATCAGGAAATTGATGTGGAAACGATGGCCATCCTGGCAGAAGAATTTGACGTCACCATCCATGTCAAAGAAGAAGTGGATGAAAGCAACTTTGAAGAGATCGAAGAAACGGACGCACCGGAGGATTTGCTTGAACGCCCGCCGGTGGTTACGATCATGGGACACGTGGACCATGGAAAAACCACGCTGCTTGACAAAATCCGCCAAAGTAAAATCACGGAAGAAGAGGCCGGGGGAATCACACAACACATCGGTGCCTATCAGATCGAGGCCAATGACAAAAAAATCACCTTTTTGGATACGCCGGGGCATGCTGCATTCACCACCATGCGTGCACGGGGAGCCCAAGTGACGGATATCACGATTTTGGTGGTCGCCGCCGATGACGGAGTCATGCCGCAAACGGTCGAAGCCATCAACCATGCCAAAGCAGCCGATGTCCCGATTATTGTTGCCGTCAACAAGATGGATAAGCCCGAGGCAAATCCGGACCGGGTGAAACAACAATTGACCGAATACGGATTGGTTCCGGAAGAATGGGGCGGGGACACCATCTTTGTCCCGGTATCGGCCTTGACGGGAGACGGCATTGACGAATTGCTGGAAATGATTCTGTTGGTGGCCGAAGTTCAGGAACTGAAAGCCAATCCGGATAAACGCGCCCGCGGGGTGGTCATTGAGGCGGAACTGGACAAAGGCCGCGGAGCTGTCGCCACCGTGCTGGTGCAAAACGGTACGCTCCATGTCGGAGATCCGGTGGTGGCCGGAAATTACTTCGGGAAAATCCGTGCCATGATCAACGATCAAGGGCGTCGCGTCAAAACGGCACCGCCATCGACACCGGTCGAAATTTTGGGGCTTTCCGATGTGCCGAATGCCGGCGATGCGTTCATGGTGTTTGAGGATGAGAAAAAAGCGCGTTCCATCGCCGAGAGACGCCAGACGAGACAAAAAGAACAAGAACGCGGAGCCCATTCCCGCGTATCGCTGGATGATTTGTTCAAACAAATTAAAGAAGGCGAAGTCAAAGAATTAAATGTTATTATTAAAGCAGACGTCCATGGTTCTGCAGAAGCCATGAAACATTCGCTTGAAAAAATCGATGTCGAAGGCGCACGCGTAAAAATCATCCATGCGGCGGTCGGAGCCATCACGGAATCAGACATCATTTTGGCTTCTGCCTCCAATGCCATTGTGATCGGGTTTAATGTCCGTCCCGAACCCAATGCCCGGGAGATGGCCAAACAGGAGAAAGTGGACATCCGTTTGCACCGGGTCATTTATAAAGCGATTGAGGAAATCGAAGCGGCCATGAAAGGTCTCTTGGATCCTGAATATGAAGAGGTCATGGCAGGCATTGCCGAAGTCCGCCAAATCTTTAAAGTCTCCCGGATCGGAACCATTGCCGGTTGTTATGTCACCGAAGGAAAAGTGGTTCGTGACGGAAAAGCCCGGGTGATTCGTGACGGCGTCGTGATCCATGAAGGCGAAATTGACACACTGAAACGTTACAAAGATGATGCCAAAGAAGTGGCACAAGGGTATGAATGCGGGATTACCTTGCAAAACTATAATGACATCAAAGAAGGAGACCAAATCGAAGTTTACACCATCCAGGAAGTGGAGCGGAAGTAACGTGCACATCGGTGTACTGGAGTTTAAGGGGCGGGTGATCGCCTCTTTCTCCCTCAAAGACAAACGCAGGGTGATTCAAAGCGTCCAGGCAAAAATCAGGAACCGGTTTAACCTTTCCATTGCAGAAGTGGCGGATCAAGACGATCGTCAGTTTGTTTCTCTTGCAGTCGTCGGGGTCGGAAGCAACCGGATGGTGGTGGAAAAAGAACTGGAACAAGCCCTTCGGCTGCTTGAACAAACGGATGGTTTGGAGATCATTGCGGCAGATATCACATTTTAGGTTGACGAGGAGGTTTGGTCCGTGGCACGGATACGTATCAGTCGTGTGGGCGAACAGATCAAGAAGGAGTTAAGCCAACTTATCCAGCAAGAGTTAAAAGATCCCCGCATCGGATTTGTGACGGTGACCGGCGTCGAAATGAGCGGAGATCTGCAAATTGCCAAAGTATACATCAGCGTGATGGGAAACGAGGAGCAAAAACAAGAAACTTTGGCCGGACTGGAAAAAGCCAAAGGATACCTTCGTTCTGAAATCGGGCATCGTGTTTCGTTGCGTCATGTCCCCGAACTCATTTTTTCGATTGATCAATCCCTTGATTACAGTGAAAACATTGAACGTCTGCTGCGGGATGTTCATGCACGGGAGAATGAGGAACAATGAGCCGTTTTGATGAGCTGCTTGCTTTTTTGGAAAAGGCCGACCAAATTTTGGTGGTATCCCATCTTCACCCGGATGGGGATGCGATCAGTTCCACCTTGGCGATGGGTTATCTGTTAAAACAATCCGGCAAGCAAGTGACGATGGTCAACGAAAACCCGGTTCCCCGGAAATTTTCTTTTCTGCCCGGAGTGGAAGAGATTCAGCCGGTGGAACAAGTTTCCGGCACCTTTCAATATGTGATTGCTTTGGATTGCGCCGACAAAGAGCGGATGGGCGCCTGCCGTTTCCTGATCCGGGATGATGCGGTGATTGTCAACCTGGACCATCATGCGACCAATGACCGGTTTGGGGATATCAACATTGTGGTTCCGGAAGCGGCGGCAACCGTGGAAATCATTTTTGATTGGGCGGAAGAAAACCATTTCCCCATTGGTGAACCGCTGGCGGCATGCCTTTACACCGGTTTGTTGACGGACACGGGGGGATTCCGCTATTCCAACACTTCCCCGAAAGTGTTGAGACAAGCTGCAAGGTTGGTGGAGACCGGCATCGAAGCGCACAAAATTGCCGACCGGGCTTTGGAAACCGTGACCATGGAACAGTTAAAATTGCTGCAAGGCGCTTTATCCACCTTGCAAAAATCAGACGACGGACTCATTGCCTGGATGTTTTTAAGCAAAGAGGAAATGGAAAAAGTGGCGGTTTCGCACGAAGCTTTGGATGGCATCGTCAATTATGCGCGGAATATTTACGGGGTGGATGTCGGCATTTTGTACCGGGAAGAGAATGACGGAACCGTCAAAGTCAGTTTCCGTTCCAGAGAACAGGTCGATGTGGGCCAGGTGGCCAAGGCATTTGGCGGAGGCGGCCATGCCCGTGCGGCGGGATGCAGCATGCGCGGGACGCTTCGCGAAGTCCACGAGCGCGTGTTCAAAGCAGTTCAGTCCAGATTGAAGCAGGAGTGTGAAGTGTAAATGGGATGCCATGGGATTTTGCCCGTTTTTAAACCGAAAAACTATACATCCCATGATATCGTCGCCATCGTCCGCCGCTTGACAAAGCAAAAAAAGGCTGGTCATACAGGCACGCTGGATCCGGAAGTGGAAGGCGTGCTCCCTGTTTGTTTGGGACAAGCCACCCGGTTGGTGGAATATTTGCAGGACCGCCCCAAACGTTATCAAGGAACCTTGAAATTGGGGATTGCCACCGAAACGGAAGATCAGACCGGCGCCGTCATCGCGCAGGCCGAACGGGTGGAACCGGTGGAGCCGGCACAAGTGGAGGAGGTTTTCTCCCGGTTTGTCGGGGAAATAACGCAGGTTCCGCCCATGTATTCGGCCGTGAAAGTGAACGGACGCCGTTTATATGAATGGGCCCGCGAAGGAAAGGAGATCGACCGGCCGAAAAGGAAGGTCCACATTTATGAATTGAAACAGACGGGCATGACGCCGGGGGAATATCCGGAAATCCATTTTGAAGTTCTTTGTTCCAAAGGGACTTATATCCGCACCTTGTGTGTGGATATCGGAAAAGCTTTGGGGTATCCGGCGCATATGGCTTCTCTGGTGCGGGTGCAAAGCGGTCCGTTTCATCTGGAGGATTGTTACACGCTGGATGAGTTGAAGCAAATCGGGGAACAAGAGGCTTGGGAAAAGCATGTCATCCGGTTGGATGAGGGGATTTCGTTCATGCCCGGCATGATGGTGAATCATGAAGATCTTCGAAAAGTTTATGATGGTTGGAAAATAGAGATTCCTGTTGATGATCAATTGTTCAATGAGAATCAACTGGTTCGCGTGTATACGGATGCCGGTGTTTTCTGCGCCGTGTACCGGGTGATTGAAAAGGGCTTGGCGAAACCAGAAAAAGTATTTCGGGATGTGGAGTAGATGGAAACGATACATTTAACCTATCCGATGATCGATCAACCAACCGATCAGGAACCGATTTCATTGGCGATTGGTTTTTTTGACGGTGTCCACTTGGGGCATCAAGCCGTGATCCGAAAGGCGATGGATTTGGCCCGGGAACTGAAGGCGGTTCCGGCGGTCATGACTTTTGATCCGCATCCACGGGAAGTGTTGGGGCAAGAGGCGATTCACCGTTATCTGACCCCGTTTCCGGACAAATTGGAGCAGTTTGCCCGTTTGGGGGTCAGGAAAGTTTATGTTGTCCGGTTTGACCGGAATTTCGCCTCTTTGTCAAAAGAAGAATTTGTGACCGACATTTTATTGCCGCTTGGTGTCAAAGGCGTGGTGACAGGGTACAATTTTACGTTTGGACACAAAGCGGAGGGGAAAGCAGAAGATCTGACCGAACTGGGAAAAGGGCATTTCGTCACCGAAATCGTCTCTTTGATCCAACAGGATCAGGGAGTGATCAGCAGCACCAGATTGCGGCGGGCGTTGGCCGAAGGGGATGTCAAAACCGCCCGGGACATCCTGGGGCGCCCGTATTCGTTGGAAGGAGAGGTGGTCCAGGGAGATCAACGGGGGAGGTTGATGGGGTTTCCCACGGCCAATCTGGACCTGAAGGCCCCGTATTTTGTTCCCGCCCGCGGCGTCTATGTGGTCAAAGCAACCATGGATGAGGTTTCTTCCTTTGGCATCATGAATATCGGAGTGCGTCCCACTTTTCGAAGCGATCAACCGAGTGAAAGACTGGAAGTGCACCTGCTCGGGCAATCCGGCAACTATTACGGCAAGAAATGCAGAGTGGAGTTTTATCATTTCTTGCGCGAAGAGAAAAGGTTTCCGAGCGTGGAGGCGTTGATTCAGCAGATTGAAAAAGACCGGCAAGAAGCAGAGCAGTGGTTGAAGTTATTTGCACAATAAGGCTTGTTGTACTCATCTTTTTCTTATGGTATACTGATTCGGTAAACAACCCTGGCTCGGATCACCGATGCCTCGACGGTGTTCTGGGTTATGGGCGATTGATCAAAAGGAGGATTTATCTATGGCATTAACCAATGAACGCAAAAGAGAAATCATCAATGAATTTAAAACACACGATAATGACACGGGTTCCCCCGAAGTGCAAATCGCGATTTTGACTCATCGGATCAATGAGTTAAACGAGCACTTAAAAGATCATAAAAAAGATCATCATTCTCGCCGTGGTCTTTTGAAAATGGTTGGTCAACGCCGGAACTTGTTGAACTACTTGAAGAAGAAGGACATTGTTCGTTATCGTGAACTGATCAAAAAACTCGGATTGCGTCGATAAGAAAAGCGGGGCGGCATGCCCCGCTTTTTTATCATCTCATCTTTTAAAAGAGAAGTGGAAGGAACATACTGTAAATGTGGAGAAGTATGCTATATTTGTGTTTTTGAGAGGAGGAAATGATTGAAGATGGAACCACAAACATTTGAGACAGATCTGGCTGGACGAAAATTAAAACTGGAAATCGGAAAATATGCCAATCAAGCCAATGGTGCGGTGATGGTGCGATATGGAGACACTTCGGTGCTGGCCACCGCGGTTGCATCCAAGGAGCCGAAAGACACGGACTTTTTTCCGCTGACGGTAAACTATGAAGAACGTTTGTATGCGGTCGGGAAAATCCCGGGAGGCTTTATCAAGCGTGAAGGTCGCCCGAGCGACAAAGCCATTTTGGCTTCCAGGCTCATTGACCGTCCCATTCGCCCGCTGTTTGATGAAGGGTTTCGCAATGAAGTACAAGTTGTGACCACCGTCATGTCGGTGGATCAGGATTGTTCTTCGGAAATTGCCGCCATGATCGGCGCATCCGTGGCACTTTCCATTTCGGACATTCCTTTCAAAGGTCCCATCGGAGGCGTGGTGGTTGGCCGGGTTGACGGTCAATTGGTCATTAATCCGACGGTGGAACAAATGGAAAAATCCGATCTGCATCTGGTGGTGGCCGGTACGAAACACGGGGTGAACATGGTGGAAGCCGGTTCGGATGAAGTGCCGGAAGAAACGATGCTGGAAGCGATTTTGTTCGGCCACGAAGTGATCAAGGAGCTGGTGGCTTTTCAGGAACAGATCGTGGAAAAAGTGGGACTGCCCAAAATGGAACCCGAGCTGCATCAGATTGATCCAGAATTGGAAAAACGCGTTCGGGAACTGGCAACCGATTCTTTGATCCAAGCCGTTCAGGTCATTGACAAACAAGAGCGCCAGGATGCGATCGATCAGGTGAAGGAAGAAGTCTTGGCACAGATGGCCGAAGAACTGACGGAAGAAGAATGGGCCGAGCAAGAAAAAGACATGAATACCGTCCTGGATCAAATCGTGAAAGAAGAAGTGCGCCGGTTGATTTTGGAAGAGGGCAAACGTCCGGATGGACGGGCTGTCGATGAAATCCGCCCGCTTTCCAGCGAAATTGACGTTCTGCCACGGACACACGGTTCCGGGTTGTTCAGACGCGGACAAACCCAGGTGTTAAGCGTTTGTACGTTGGGGGCACTCGGCGATGTGCAAATCCTGGATGGTTTGGATTTGGAGGAATCCAAACGCTTTATGCATCACTATAATTTCCCTCCGTTCAGCGTTGGTGAAGCAAGACCGATCCGGTCACCGGGACGCCGGGAAATCGGACATGGGGCTTTGGGGGAAAGAGCACTCGAACCGGTGATTCCTTCCGAAGATGTTTTCCCGTACACCATCCGATTGGTTTCCGAAGTGCTTGAGTCCAACGGTTCCACTTCGCAAGCGAGTATCTGCGCGTCGACGCTTGCCTTGATGAATGCGGGGGTTCCAATCAAAGCACCCGTGGCAGGCATCGCGATGGGGCTGGTCAAAGAAGAGGATAACGTTGTCGTGTTAACCGATATTCAAGGCATGGAAGACCATCTTGGAGATATGGACTTTAAAGTGGCCGGTACACGAAAAGGGGTTACCGCCCTTCAAATGGATATCAAAATCGAAGACATCGACCGGAACATTCTCCAAAGAGCATTGGAACAAGCGCGGAATGCGAGAATGGTGATCCTGGACAACATGGAAGCCACCATCAAGGAACCGCGAAAACAATTGTCCCCATATGCTCCGAAGATTACCACCTTGCGGATTCATCCGGATAAAATCCGTGATGTGATCGGACCGAGCGGACGGGTCATTAATAAAATCATCGAAGAAACCGGAGTCAAAATCGATATCGAACAAGATGGCCGCATTTACATCGCTTCTCCGGAAACAGAACAAAACGAACGGGCGAAAAAAATCATCGAAGATCTGGTCCGTGAAGTGGTGGTCGGCGAAACGTATCTCGGAACGGTCAAACGGATTGAAAAATACGGAGCATTTGTCGAAATCATTCCGGGCAAAGAAGGACTTGTTCATATCTCTCAACTGGATTTAAACCGGGTCGGAAAAGTCAGCGACGTGGTGAAAGTCGGAGACTCGATCATGGTAAAAGTGACGGAGATTGATGATCAAGGCCGAATTAATTTGTCCCGCAAAGCTGTGTTAAAAGATGAAGCAGCGAAGAAAAAAGAAAAAATTTAAAGGAAGAGGCAAAGGAAAAGAGTCAGAGCGAATCTGCCTCTTTTTTATATTTATATGACGGTCATAGGGAGTTGTCCGGGAGCATATGGTAGGAAGGAAAGGAGGCGGCAAACATTGTTTCCGGTTCGCATGGCGACACTGTTCTTATCGATTTGTTTTATTGTTTTGCTGGTCCAACTTCCCACCATTGAAGCTTATGTGACGGCCGTGAAGAGCGGAGAGGAGGTATCGGTGCTCTCTTCCGGCTTCAAAACGGACTCCCCGCTTGTCGAGAAAATCAAAAAAGAGGCGCCGAAATATCAGATTGCCCCCATCGATGCGCGGATCGATCCGGTCTGGAAAGCTATTCCGGGGCTGAACGGGCGAAGAGTCAACCTGGAAGCAACGATCGAAAGCACCCTCAAGCATAAAGACAAGCACCGGATTCATTGGGTTTATCAGGAAATTCCCCCGAAAATACAACTGAAAGATCTGGGGCAGGCACCAGTTTACCGGGGGAACGAAAAAAAACCGGCGGCCGCGCTGATGGTGAATGTGGCCTGGGGAACGGAATACATACCGGAAATGCTCAAGATTTTCAAACGGGAGAAGGTGAAAGCGACCTTTTTTTTGGACGGTTCCTGGCTGAAAAAGAATCCCGGATTGGCCAGACAGTTGGTGAAAGAAGGGCATGAAGTGGGAAATCATGCCTATTCCCACCCTTTAATGAGCCGGATCGGCACCGGGCAAATCGAAGCCGAGATCGGGAAGACGGAGTCTTTGATCCAAGAAACCTTACAGGTCAAAAGCAAGTGGTTTGCCCCGCCGGCCGGCGATTATGACAATCGCGTATTAAAAATAGCCGAACAATTTAAAATGAAAACCATATTATGGACATTGGATACCGTCGATTGGAAAAAGTCCGTTTCGCCGGCTATGATGGTGAACAAGGTGGAGAAAGGGATTGCACCCGGCACCTTGTTGTTGACCCATCCGACGGACCGGACGGTCAAAGCGTTGCCGGGGATGATCCGTGCAGGGAAGGACAAGGGCTTGAAGTGGATGACGGTCAGCGAAATGCTCTCTTCAAAACGGGTGGATTCCATTGAGCAATAATTTATGATTTGATATAGTAGTGTTGCTTTTTTGTAGTTTATCAGAGAATTAAGGAGGATCTTATTTGATCGTTAAACATACGCTGGAGAATGGTGTTCGGTTGGTTGCTGAAAAAATTCCCCACGTCCGTTCGGTCGCTTTGGGGATTTGGGTGGGAACCGGTTCTGAAAATGAAACGCTTGCCAATAACGGGATTTCCCATTTTATCGAACACATGATGTTTAAAGGAACCAAAACACGCACCGCGAAAGAGGTGGCGGAAGCCTTTGACGCAATCGGCGGGCACGTGAATGCCTTCACCTCCAAAGAGATCACTTGTTATTATGCCAAAGTGCTGGATGAACATTTTTTAACGGCACTGGATGTATTATCGGATATGTTTTTTGAATCGGTGTTTGATGAAGGCGAGATCGAAAAAGAGAAAAAAGTGGTCTTGGAGGAAATTTACATGGTGGAAGACACGCCGGATGACCTGGTCCATGACATGCTTTCCGAAGTGTCGTCGGGAGGGCACCCCTTGGGATACCCTGTGTTGGGCAATGCCGAAACCGTGACCAGTTTCCGCCGGGAGGATTTGTTCCGGTACAAAAATCAATTTTATGTCCCTTCCAATGTCGTGGTGGCCATCGCCGGCAATTTGCCGGATGATTACAAGGAAAGGGTCGAGGAAGCTTTTTCCGGCCATCAGGGCGGGATGCCGGTGCGAAGCAGGGAGGTTCCGGTTTTTACGCCGGATGTCAAAGTGAAACAAAAAGAAACCGAACAAACCCATTTATGTATTGGGTTGCCGGGACTGGCCGTCGGTGATGATGATTTTTACACATTGGTTTTGTTGAATAATGTGCTTGGCGGCAACATGAGTTCCCGTTTGTTCCAGGAAATCCGCGAAGAGCGCGGGCTTGCCTATTCGGTGTTTTCTTATCATTCCGCCCATCGCGACACCGGCCTTTTTGCCATCTACGCCGGAACGAAACACGGGCAGGAAAATGAAGTGGTGGAATACATTTATCAAATTTTGGATGATCTCAAAACCAAAGGATTGACGACGGACGAATTGCACAAAGCCAAAGAGCAATTGAAAGGGAGCTTAATGCTCGGACTGGAGAGCACCAACAACCGCATGAGCCGGTTGGGTCGCAATGAATTGTTGTTAAACCGTCAATTTACTTTGGATGAAATCATCAAAAAGGTGGATAAGATCACTTTGGATGGCGTGAATCGTCTGGCACGGAAAATTTTCTCCTCGCCCATGTCGTTGGCGCTGATTTCGCCGGACGGAAAAATCCCTTCCAGTTTTAGGAGGAACTCCATTGCATAATGTCAAAGTTTTTCATATGCCAGGAAACGAAGATCTGCCTCTTCCAGTAAAAATGTCGACGGGTTCCAGTGGTTTTGACCTCCATGCCGCAGTGAAGGATCCAGTGGAAATCAAACCGGGCCGGTGGAAGTTGATTCCTTCCGGAATTGCCTTGTCGATGCCGGCAGGGCTGGAGGCCCAAGTGCGTCCGAGAAGCGGTCTTGCTTTAAAACACGGAATCACCGTGCTCAACACACCAGGGACGATCGATGCGGATTACCGTGGAGAAATCGGGGTGATTTTGCTGAACCTGGGTGAACGCCCTTTTCGGGTTCAGCGGGGAGACCGTATTGCGCAGTTGGTGTTTATGCAAGTACCTGCGGTTTCCCTCAAGGTTACGGATTCGTTGGATGAAACGGAACGTGGGTCTGGAGGCTTTGGCCATACGGGTAAATAGGAGAGGTGATCTTCATGTCCGAGCGGCATCGGATCAGAAGGTTACAGGAGGAAATGGAACATCTCCGCAAGGAATTGTACCAGTTGGTGAACGGTGAACCCGAGCGATTGATGGATGCCCGTGTTTTGCCCTTATCCGAGCAATTGGATGTACTGATTTTGGAAATGCAAAGGATCCGATTGGAACATCGTTAAATAAAGAGGATGAATGCCAAATCCCGAAAGTCCGGCTAAACCTGCCGGGCTTTTTGTTTTTTATAAAAGAGTTGACTGAATCATATGAATAAAGGGAGAGAAAAAATGAAAAGCCGGGGGAGGGAAGGATGTTGCGCTGGAGTGAACTGGCGGAAAAGGAATGCATCGATTTGGTGGGAGGAGAACGTTTGGGGGATTTGTTGCATGCAGACATGTCGTTTGATCCGCTAACCGGAAAAATCCATGCTATCTTGGTGCCGACGGAATCTTCCTGGTTTAAAAAGAAGCACAGATTTATGGAATTGACGTGGAGCATGATCCGGAAAGTCGGGCCGGAAATGCTGATCGTGGATTCGTTGGACCGGAGATCTTCCAAAAAACAATTTTGACAGAAGGGAACCGAATTTTATTTTTTTCATATGATGCAAATAGATGTGGTAAGGATTCTTCCGGGGAAAGGAGTGAAGAAAATGCTGACAGGCAAACACGTTGTCTTCCTCGGTGGAGATGCACGGCAATTAGAGGTGATTAAAAGCTGTACAGAGATGGGAGCCCGGGTTTCGTTGGTCGGATTTGACAATTTGCAAAGTCCGGTCAGCGGGGCTTCATTAAAGGAGCTTTCGTCCGATGTGTTACAGACGGCGGATGTTTTGGTGCTCCCGATCATTGGAACCGATGAAAAAGGGCAAATCAGCAGTGTTTTTACTTCCAAAAAATTGTTTTTGACCCCGGAGGTGTTTCAATCACTTCCAAAACATTGCCTCGTTTTTGCCGGGATGGCCAAGGAGTATTTGCGAAAGTTGTGCCAAGATTTCGGGATTCAACTTTTTGAACTCTTAAACCGGGATGATGTGGCCATTTATAACTCCATCCCGACGGTGGAAGGCGCACTCATGATGGCCATCCAACACACCGACATCACCATTCACGGTTCCGAAAGCATTGTGCTGGGCATGGGAAGATGCGGCTTGTCGCTGGCCCGTGTGCTTCATGCGATCGGAGCCCGGGTGAAAGTCGGGGTAAGAAGTTCCGAGCATAAAGCCCGCGCATTTGAAATGGGGATTCAGGCGTTTGATACATCCGAATTAAAAGACCATGTGAAAAATGCGGATTTGATTTTTAACACCGTTCCGGCTTTGATCATTGATTCAGCCGTTTTAGCCAACGTGCCGCATGATGTGGTCATCATTGATCTGGCATCCAAACCGGGAGGCGTGGATTATCCGTTTGCTGAAAAAAGGGGAATCAAAGCCATATTGGCACCCAGTCTGCCGGGAATCGTGGCTCCGAAAACAGCCGGACAAATTTTGGCGCGGACCATCACCCGGATCATGAAAAATGAGTTATTCAGGGAGGGAACCGTTCAGTGAATTTTCAAAACCTGACGATCGGCTTCGGCATGACGGGATCCCACTGTACGCATGATGAAGTGCTTCCGCAAATGAAAAGATTGGTGGAACTGGGGGCAAACGTGATTCCGGTGATTTCCCACACGGTGGCGACGGTGGACAGCCGGTTCGGCACCGCGGAAGAGTGGAAGAAAAAAATTAAAGAAATCACCGGCCGGACCCCGTTGATGACCATACCGGAAGTGGAACCGTTCGGTCCTGAAAAAAGTTTGGATTGTTATGTGATTGCTCCCTGCACCGGCAATTCCCTGGCCAAACTTGCCAATGCGTTGACAGACAGCCCGGTTTTGATGGCGGCAAAAGCGCAAATGCGCAATCACCGTCCGGTGGTGGTGGCCATTTCCACGAACGACGCCCTCGGCTTAAATGCCGTCAACCTGGCAAAACTGCTGGCAGCCAAAGACATTTATTTTGTTCCGTTCGGCCAGGATGCCCCCGAAAAAAAACCCAAGTCCATGGTCGCGCGCATGGAATTGATCCCGGAAACTTGTCTGGCCGCCATCGAAGGGAAACAGTTGCAACCATTAATAGTTGAAAAATACCGCGACTTGACTTCATAATAGAAAAGAGCTCGGATAGATGATACATTCGTCCCCCTTGATGAAAAACAGGGGGCTCACTTCATATGGGAGGGGACTTCATGAGTGCAAAAAAATATCATGTTGCAGTGGTAGGAGCAACCGGAGCCGTCGGGCAAGAAATATTGAACACCCTCGATGAAAGAAATTTTCCGGTCAAAGAATTGCGCTTGCTTTCTTCCAAACGTTCCGCAGGCAAAAAAATCACATTCCGCGGTCAGGAAATCACGGTTCAGGAAGCCGTGCCGGAAGCATTTGAAGGCATTGACTTCGCTTTATTCAGTGCCGGCGGCAGTGTGAGTAAGGCATTGGCAAAAGAAGCGGTGCAACGTGGTGCAATCGTTGTGGATAATACCAACGCCTTTCGAATGGATCCGGAAGTCCCGTTGGTGGTTCCGGAAGTGAATCCGGAAGCGTTGGATCAACATAAAGGAATCATCGCCAATCCCAACTGTTCGACCATTCAAATGGTTGTTGCATTAAAACCGTTGGCGGATCGTTACGGAATCGAAAGAATCATTGTCTCCACTTACCAAGCCGTCTCCGGTGCGGGTTGGAAAGCGATCAATGAATTGGAAGAACAGACGAAAGCCGTGATGGCCGGTGAAGAAGTCCAAAAAAATGTTCTTCCCGTGGGCAAACTTGACAAACATTATCAGCAAGCGTTCAATGTGATTCCGCAAGTGGATGTGGCGGAAGAAAACGGATTTACACTTGAAGAAATGAAAATGGTGCGCGAAACGAAAAAAATCTTCGCGGATGATTCCATCGGCGTGACTGCCACTTGTGTACGGGTCCCGGTTGTACGGGGACACAGCGAATCGGTGTATGTGGAATTAAAATCGGATTATGATCTTGATGAAGTCCGGACCCTCTTAAATGATGCGCCGGGTGTGGTGGTGCAGGATGCGATTGAGGAGCAGATTTATCCCATGCCGTTGGATGCATCCGGCCGGACGGAAGTGTTTGTCGGACGTCTCCGTCGCGATTTGACCCATCCGCGCGCGCTCAACATGTGGGTGGTTTCGGATAATCTTTTGAAAGGAGCCGCAACCAACACGGTTCAAATTGCAGAAACTTTGATTAAAAGAGAAAGATCATAAAGAGAAGGGATAGGCATGAGCATTATTGTACAGAAGTTCGGAGGAACCTCCGTGGCAACCGCTGAACGGCGCCAACGTGTCCTTCATCATATTTCCAACGAGCTGGAGAAAGGAAACAAACTGGTTGTCGTTGTTTCAGCGATGGGAAGAAAAGGGGAACCATACGCAACCGATACGTTGCTTGGTTTGATTGATCAATATGATCAGCAGATCCTTCCCCGTGAGAAAGATTTGTTGTTAAGCTGTGGAGAGATCATCTCTGCAGCTACCCTGTCCAGCATGTTGACCCAGGCGGGGATCCGGAGCTGTGTATTGACCGGTGGACAAGCGGGGATCATTACGAACGATCAGCATACCAATGCCCAGATTATCACCGTCAATCCCAAACGCATTTTGCATGAACTGGAGAAAAACCGGGTCGTTGTCGTGGCCGGTTTCCAAGGACAAACAACCGATGGGGAAATCACCACATTGGGACGCGGCGGCAGCGATACCACCGCAACGGCGTTGGGAGCGGCTCTTGATGCCGAATATGTAGATATTTTTACAGATGTAGAAGGGATTATGACAGCTGATCCAAGAATTGTCGAGGATGCCGCCCAATTGGAGCAGGTCACCTATGTCGAAATGTGCAATCTCGCTTTTCAAGGAGCCAAGGTGATTCATCCCCGGGCTGTGGAGATTGCCATGCAAAACAGCACCCCGATCCGGATCCGTTCAACCATGTCGGACCATCCGGGCACGTTGGTGACACACCGGAGTGAAATTGACCGGTTGGTTCGGGAAGTGCGGGAAAACACCATCATCGGGGTGACCCAGATGCCCAATGTGACCCAAGTGAAGATCCGGCTGAGACAAGGACAATACCATACGCAGTTGAAAGTTTTCAAAGCGATGGCCGATCATGGGATCAGTGTCGATTTTATCAGTGTCAACCCGAGCGAAATTGCTTATACGGTTTATGATGATCTGGCGGATCAGGCGGAACAAATTTTATATGACCTGGGACTGGAACCAGAATTATCCAGAGGTTGCAGTAAAGTATCCGTTGTCGGGGCAGGCATCGCCGGCGTTCCGGGCGTGATGGCCAAAATTTCGGAAGCACTGACGGAAGAGGATATTCAAGTGTTGCAATCGGCGGATTCCCATACCACCATTTGGGTGCTCGTCCATGGAAAAGACATGGAGAAAGCCGTGCGTGCTTTGCATAAAAAATTTCATCTGAATAAACTCTATTGCTCATAAAGGAGGGAAGTGAGGATGTTGTTTGGCCGATTAATCACGGCGCTGTTTACGCCGTTTACCGAAGAGAATGAGATTGACTGGCCCTGTCTGGAAGCCAATATCGAGCGTTTGATCGAAGACGGGAATGATTCGATTGTTGTTTCCGGAACGACCGGAGAGTCTCCCACCCTGACCCTCTCCGAAAAGCTGGAATTATATCGTTTTGCCAAAGAAAAAGCAAACGGCCGGATCAAAGTGATCGCAGGGACCGGAAGCAATAACACCGTGCAGAGCCTGGAATTGACCAAGAAAGCGGAGGAAATCGGCGTCGACGGGGTGATGCTGGTTGCCCCCTATTACAACAAACCGTCGCAGGAAGGGTTGTATCAACATTTCAAAATGATTGCCGAATCGACTTCATTGCCGGTGATGCTGTACAATGTGCCCGGACGCACCAGTGTCAATATGACGGCTGAAACCATGGCCCGGCTCGCTCAATTGGATAATGTGGTCGCCATCAAAGAAGCAAGCGGGGATCTCAACCAAATCGGGCGGCTGATTGCGGCGGTTCCCGACGATGTGGCGGTATACAGCGGCGATGACGGGCTCACTTTGCCGATTCTGTCGATTGGCGGAGCCGGAGTTGTCAGCGTGGCCAGCCACCTGGTCAGCCGGGAAATGAAAGAAATGATGGACGCTTTCTTTTCGGGGGATGTGAAGAAAGCCCAAAACTTGCACATTCGTTTGCTTCCTGTCTTCCACGGCGTGTTTTTGACGACGAGCCCGGCGCCATTGAAATATGCGATGTCGCAAAAAGGTTGGTCGAAACCTTACGTGCGCCTTCCGATTGTGGAATTGTCGGAAGAAGAAAAAAGAAAAACGGATGCATGGTTGAAAGAACTGTGACGGGAACGGACCTGCCTGTGAAAAAAACAGGCAGGTTTTTTGTTTGTCATTGACTTTTTTCAACAAAAGATCCGGTTGCATATCCATTTTTCCATCGTATATAATAAGGGACAAGTGGTAATTGTGCGGTTTCAGTGAAAGACAACAGAATATAGGAGGTAAACAGTTTGACAAAAAACCAGCGAGGCAAATTATCCATTTTTGCACTCGGTGGGTTGGATGAAATCGGAAAAAACATGTATGTGGTGCAGTATGAGAACGACATTGTTGTGATTGATGCGGGCTTGATGTTCCCGGAAGAGGAAATGCTGGGAATCGATATCGTGATACCTGACATCACATACTTGGTTGAGAATAAGGATAAAGTACGCGGGATTCTTTTGACGCATGGTCACGAGGACCATATCGGCGGGTTGCCGTATATTTTGCGTCAGCTCAATGTTCCCATCTACGCCACGAAATTGACGATGGGACTGGTGGAGCATAAATTGCGTGAGGCTCATCTGTTAAATGACACGAGACGGTACATCATCAACGGTAAATCGGAAATCAAACTGGGTTCTACACTGAAAGCGACCTTTTTTTATACAAATCACAGTATTCCTGATTCCGTCGGCATTTGTATTCATACACCGGAAGGAGCCGTTGTTCACACGGGAGATTTTAAATTTGACATGACTCCGGTGAATGGACACGCTGCGGACATCCATAAAATGGCTGAGATTGGAAGAAAAGGGGTATTGTGTTTATTATCCGACAGCACCAATGCGGAGCGGAGAGGATTTACCGGATCGGAAAGTTCGGTCGGTGAAGGGATTAACGAAGTTTTCCGTAAAGCAAAGCAACGGGTGATTGTGGCTACTTTTGCGTCCAATATTCACCGCATCCAGCAAGTGGTGAACGCATGCCATATGTACGGTCGAAAGCTGGCTGTGGTGGGACGGAGCATGGTCAACGTGGTCAATATTGCATCGGAGCTGGGGTATTTGCATGTGCCCTCTGATTTGATCATTGACCCGGATGAGATCAATCGTTTGCCTGCCAATCGGGTGGCGGTGATTTCCACAGGAAGCCAGGGGGAATCGATGTCAGCGCTGACACGCATGGCGAACGCATCTCATCGCAAAGTGGAAATTTTACCCGGTGATACCGTGATCATTGCCGCCACGCCCATTCCGGGCAACGAAAAATTGATCGGCCGCACCGTCGATCAATTATTCCGGATTGGGGCGGATGTGGTGTATAGCACGACTTCGCATGTACACGTCTCGGGGCATGGGTCTCAGGAAGACCTGAAGCTCATGCTGAATTTGATGAAACCCAAATACTTTATTCCGATTCATGGTGAGTATCGTATGTTGCGTGCTCACGCCCAACTTGCCGAATCTGTAGGAGTAAGCCCGGAAAACATTTTTATCTGTGACAACGGAGATATGGTCGAAATTTCAGGTGGTCGTGCCCGATACGGGCCCAAGGTTCAAACCGGAAAAGTACTGGTTGACGGTTTGGGTGTTGGTGATGTTGGCAATATTGTATTAAGAGACCGCAAATTACTATCTCAGGACGGAATTTTGGTCGTGGTGCTGACCTTAAGCAAAGAAAACGGCACCATCGTATCAGGACCGGATATCATTTCGCGAGGCTTTGTTTATGTTCGGGAATCCGAACAGTTATTGGATGAAGCAAACCGGATTGTGGCATTGACCATGGAAAAATGCATGAGAGAACATGTCAGCGAATGGGCTTCGCTCAAAACGAGCATCCGGGATGCATTAAGCAAATTCTTGTTTGAGCGGACCCGTCGTCGTCCGATGATTTTGCCAATTATCATGGAAGTGTAACCGGAGCTAAACCGCACAGAAAACCGCAGCTTTTGAATTTTCAAGGCTGCGGTTTTTTTATATCCCGGTTTTCCGCAAAAGAAAACCGGGATGCTGAAACCGTTTATTCTTTGAAATGGATAAAATTGTCAATCCGGTCGACCGGAACTTGGCGTGTTCCGTAGCCGTGACGGACGTCCCAGTTATATTCTTCGACCGTCACCGTTTTCTGGTCGCTGCTCACTTCGGCGACGAAAGCCACGTGGTTGAGGTTTCCTTTGTTCCATTGGGCAATGGTTCCGACTTTCGGGGTGCGGGTTACTTTGTAACCGATCTGTCTTGCGGTTTCATCCCAATGTCTGCCGTCTCCCCAATGTCCTTTTTTCCCGTTGGGGCCGGTCATGTCATTGGTGAACGGAATGCCCAGATTGTTATTGATGCGCCAAGCGACAAAAGAGACGCATTCCCTGTAATAAAAAACCCATGGGTCCACATCGCCGGGATTGTTGTTTTTAAAAGGGTAATCATCGATCATTTCATGCTTGGGTTCCGGTTCCGGATCGGGATCGGGTTCCGGCTCCGGGGAAGGGGCGGGTTCTTTGTCTGAATTTCCTTTTTTGAATTGAAAACTGATATTGACAGATCCTGAACCGGAGGCGATCAGTTCAACATGCCAATATTTGTCGTCTTCCGGGGATTGCGGCGGGTTGGGCGGTTCTTCCGGCGGGGGGTTGTCCGATCCTTTTTTGCTTTTCAGTGCTTCGAGCGATTTTGCTTTATCCATATCCACGTTCCCCATGATTCCCGAAACACTCCCTTTGTCCGTATACTGCCAGTAGGTAATTTCTTCCCAGCCGCCTGTTGCGGGCAACCGTGGCTCGTCCACTTCCCAATGCGCCAACCATAAGGGCATGTCCTTCAAACGGTTGTTAAAGCCGTTAAACCGGTTGATATAAGCGGGGAAAGTATATAACAGAACTTGTTCGCCCGTTTCTTTTTTGACATGCTCGGCGAAGGCAAGCACCCAATCGGCGATTTCGTCCGCTGTCATATCGGTATTTTTTTCTTCCAGGTCGAGAACAGGCATGAGATCCAGTTGGTGTTGTTTCAGTTTTTCAACAAAGTTCTGCGCTTCTTTCTCTGCTTTCCCTCTTAACAACTTGGCGTAATGATAAGCACCCGCTTGGATTCCTGCGGCCTGTGCCCCTTTTACGTTGTTGGAGAATTGCGGGTCGGTGAATGTTTCTCCTTCGGAGGCTTTGATAAAAGCGAATTGAATGTTTTGGGGATCTTCTTTGACCTTCTGTCAATCAATGACCGATTGATGATGGGAAACATCAATCCCGGTGACACTGCCAAATCGATCAGACATGCCATTCACCCCTTAAAGATGATAATCAAAATCCCTCGGTTTCCGGTTGAAAAGCGGTTTTGGATGATCCAGGTGGTGGAACCTCCCTCCCCCTTTTTCTTATTCCACATTTAATTATACCAAAAATAAAGAAAATTCTATCTATTTTTGTGTTCATTTGACGCCGGGGGACGGGGATTTTTGTAAGCATTCATTAAAAATTGGTGAATTTATTCAAACGGGTTATGTAAAAGGGGTGAGATTTGATATAATATCCATCAATTCTTGTGATTGATGTTCGATTGGGAGGGTAAAAATTGCTGCAAGAACCAGATTTGATGAACTCACTCGTCATACCAGTGGCTGTTGAATTGTTGGTATTCATTATCAAGGCATTGGTGGTGACACTGTTTGCCGGTTTCTTTGTAAAACGATACCTGGCACCATTGGTAAAAAAGGATCAGAAAACGGCTGAGCCGCGTGTTCCGGCCGGTGAAAACAAGGAAATTAGTGAAGAAGAAACGAAGGACAAAAAAGAAAACTGATCCACAGAGTGAATAAAAAACCGTATCCTGTTCAAGGATAACGGTTTTTTTATTTTGCGCGGATAAGAAAACGGCTTTTTGGTTATGAACCGGCGGATGTCACTTTCAAGCCGACGATTCCGGTCAGAATCAAGAACAAAAAAAATAAACGGATCCAGTCATGAGGTTCATCAAACAAAAAGATCCCCATCACCGCCGTGCCCAAAGCGCCGATCCCTGTCCAGACCGCATAGGCGGTGCCAATGGGCAGTGCTTTGAGGGCCAGGGACAAAAAATAAAAACTGAAGATCATTCCCGCGATGGTGACAAGGGATGGAAACCACCGGGTGAATCCTTGAGCGTATTTGAGTCCGATTGCCCATACCACTTCAAAGATTCCGGCAATGATCAAATAAGCCCATGCCATGGAATCTCCTCCTCCCGTTAAAACGGAATGGCTGGATTCATACTCATTTAGTATAACAATTTTCAAATCAAAAGCAATCTCTTTCGATATCCGGAGTCCAATGAGAAATTTGTATGAATCAGGAAGGAGAATTCAAAACGATGGAAAAGAATTAGTATGATATTTCATAATTCCCAAATGCTGTATATTCCAAAAACAAAAGCATATCATTTTTTTAAAGAATACATACCCCGGGATGATATCCAAAATACCTGCATCTTATTCCGAAAATCATTTTTTGATAATATAATTTTTATATTTTATTTTGTAATTTCATGATTGTCTCATTGACAAGAGGTGGATTTTCGGATAAAATGAGTTTTGCCTTTTTAAAATAATTGAAATAGATTATAAGTTTTATATAAATTGGAGGTTAATCATGACAAAGGCAAATGTTAAGGAACGATGGAGTGAGCACAGGAAGTATTATGATGAATGGTTAAGCAGCTATGACGGGGGCGTGTTCATTCCCGCCAGGAAAACATGGGCCGGCAAAGAAAACACGAAGGACACGGTGGAAACAACGGAGCATTATGAAATCAGACTGAGCCGGTCCGTCACGGAAAGCTTCTATGCGTTATCCAGAAGGTATCAAGGGGCTTTGTCTTCGTTGATTCAAGGGGTATGGGGCAGTTTGTTGTTGAGATACAGCGGAGAGAAAGAAGTTTTGTTTGCATTTGCCGACCATTCCGGGGAGAAGGTTTCCGCTTGCGATCCGGAAATTCGATTGCTCCGTGTCAAAGACGATTTTCAAACCTTTCACCAGCTCTTTCAACATTTGTCTGAAACGAATGTCCATTCTGATTTGTATTTATTTCCGCTTTCCAAGTTTCAGGAAGCGACGGGGATGGAAGAAAAAGCCTTGGACCATCTGGTGATGGTCGCTGAACGTTCTTATTCCAAGCACGATTTTGAATACCAAAAATGGATCCAGAAATATAAAAGCCACGTTCATGAAATCAAAAAGCATTCGCCCCGGCTCGGATTGATTGTCACCTTTATTCCCGCCAAATATCTGACCATCCGGATTTCATATGATCCGATCCGGTATGACGGCGGGTTGGTTCAAGCGACCGGTCATCACCTGAAACAAATCATTGAAAGTGTCATCAGCCAGCCCCGTTTGGAAATTTCCAAGCTGCAAATCGTGACGGCACAAGAAAAGAAATTGTTGAAAAAGTTTAACGAAACGACCCGGGCTTATCCGGACGGGCAAACGGTGCACCGGTTGATTGAGCAAAGGGCTGTGAAGTCGCCGGACCGGACCGCCGTTGAATTCAAAGGGGTCAGCCTGACTTATCAGGAGTTGAACCGGCGTGCGGATCTGCTGGCGATGGCATTAAGGGATCACGGGATTGAAAAAGGGGATATTGTGGCCATCATGGTCCCGCCTTCTTTGGAAATGATCGTGGGAGTTTTGGGAATTTTGAAAACCGGAGCCGCTTATTTGCCGGTGGATCCCAATTATCCCCCGGAGCGGGTTTCGTTTATGTTGAGCGACAGCCATGCCAAAATGTTGCTGTCTTTGAAAACGGCGTCCCGCGATTGGGCGGCGGATATCCCGGTGTTTGATTTGTCGGGAATGGATTGGAGTGTAACCAGGGAAGTGCGCCCCTTGCCGTCGACGGTCCGGCCCGATGATCTGGCTTATGTGATTTATACATCGGGTTCCACGGGAAAACCCAAAGGCGTGATGATCGAACATTCTTCTTTGGTCAACCTGGTTTATTGGCATAATCAACAATTTCACATCACCGAAAAAGACCGGTGCACCAAATATGCCGGTTTTGGCTTTGATGCTTCCGTGTGGGAAATTTTCCCGCCGTTGGTGGCCGGGGCGACGCTGTATGTCATTGAGGAGGAATTGCGTTACGACATCCGGCAGCTCAATGATTTTATGCAGGAAAAAGGCGTGACGGTAAGTTTTCTGCCGACGCAGGTGGCGGAACAGTTTATGGAGCTTGATAACCATTGCTTAAAAACCCTGCTGGTCGGTGGAGACCGGCTGCAAAAAGTGGTTCCGCAAACGTATCAAATCGTGAATAACTACGGGCCGACGGAAAACACCGTCGTCACCACCAGCGGGACCGTCCGTCCCGGTGAGCCGGTCATGATCGGAAAACCCATTGCCAACCACCGTGTTTATGTCTTGGATCAAAACCACGAGTTGCAACCGGTTGGCGTTCCCGGGGAGTTGTGCATCAGCGGGGCCGGTTTGGCACGCGGTTATTTGAACCGGGACGACCTGACACGGGAAAAGTTTGTCCCCAATCCCCATGAACCCGGTGAAATCATGTACAAAACCGGTGATTTGGTCCGTTGGCTTCCGGACGGAAGGCTTGAGTTTTTGGGGCGGTTGGATGACCAGGTGAAGATCCGTGGATTCAGGATTGAGCTGGGGGAAATCGCACAACGCCTCATGGAATATCCATTGATTCAAGATGCATTGGTTCTGGTGCAAAAGGATGAATACGGCGAAAACCGGCTGATCGGCTATTTCACGGCCTGGGAAGGATGGGAGGAAGAAGACATCCGCAAACACTTGGCGCAGGAATTGCCCGACTTCATGATTCCATCCCATCTGATTCATTTGGAAGCTTTTCCGCTGACCCCCAACGGAAAAGTGGATAAAACAGCCTTGCCGGTGCCGGAAACGGAGGCCGCCGCCACCCGGGAAACGGTGAAAACCACCGATGAGACCGAACAAACGCTGATCCGGCTTTGGAGAGAAATTTTGCATGTGGAGCCCGGAACCGGGGACCATTTCTTCCGTTTGGGAGGGGATTCCCTCAAGTTAATGCGGCTGGTGTCAAGGATCCGGGAAGCGTTTCAGATTCAGCTTTCGATTCAGGCTTTGTTTGAAAATCCGGTTTTACAAGATATGGCCGTTCAAATCCGGAAAGCGGAAGGGAGAATCCCGGATGAATGGGAGGGGGCAGAGGAAAAAGAGTATTATCCGGTGTCTTCCGTCCAAAAACGCTTGTATGCAGTGGAGCAGATGGAAAACATCGGCACCACTTACCATACGCCGGTGCTGTTGGAATGGAAGGGAGAGGTTGACACAAAGCGGTTAAAATCGGCGGTGGAACAATTGGTTCAGCGGCATGAGGCATTGCGGACTTCTTTTCACTGGGTTGATGAAGAACTGGTGCAGAAAGTACATGCCGAAGCAGAGATTGCGTGGGAGATGTTCCATGCGGATTCGGAGGAAGAAGCCAAACGGATTGCCGCAGATTTTATCAGGCCGTTCGATTTGGAACAAGCTCCTTTGCTTCGTGCTGCCCTGATTCATGCCAAAGAGAGCTGTTACCTGTTGTTGGATATGCACCACATCGTTTCGGACGGAATTTCTGTGGAAGAAATCTTGTACCGTGAACTGGGAGCGCTGTATCAAGGACAGGAGCTTCCGCCGCTTTCCAAACAATACAAGGATTATGCCCTGTGGCAACAACAATGGCTCCGTTCGGAAGAGTGCCTTCGCCGCAAAGAGTATTGGCTCAAGCAACTGGAAGGAGAGATTCCGGTTCTTGAGTTGCCGGCCGATTATCCGAGGCCCCCGGTTCAGGAGTTTGCCGGAGATAAAGTTTCTTTTGAAGTGAAACCGGAATTGGTGGAACGCCTGAAGCAAATCGGGCAAAGAGAAAATGCCACCTTGTTCATGATGCTGTTTTCGGCATACAAGGTGCTCATTTCCAAACTGTCGGGACAAGATGATATCATTGTCGGAATCCCGGTGGCGGGACGGGCCAAATCCTGGATGGAACCGGTTTTCGGAATGTTTGTCAATACCTTGCCGCTTCGTTCACAGCCCAAAAAGGAACTTTCTTTTGTCGGTTACCTGCAACAAGTCAGAACCCGGGTGCTGGGAGCTTATGAAAACGGCGATTATCCGTTGGAAGAAATCGTCGGGTCATTGCAATTGGAGCGGGACCGGAGCCGCAATCCGCTCTTTGACACCGCGTTTGTTTTGCAAAACATGGAGGAAGTCGCCATCCGGATTCCCGGGGTGGACGTGAAAAGTGTGCCGTTAACCTGGAAACAATCGATGTTTGACATGACTTGGGAAGCGAAGGAAGAAGCTGACACCGTCCGCTTTCATGTGGAGTATTGCACGCGTCTTTTTGAACCGGAAACGATTCAACGATATATCCGGTCCTTTTTATACATTTTGGAACAAATCGCCATGGATCCGGGCCAGCGCCTGGCTGACGTGGAATTGCTCCCGCCGGAAGACCGCCGTCAGCTTGTCGTCGGATTCAATCAGACGGATGCGCCTTATCCGAAAACGAAGACCATTCAACAGCTGTTCGAGGAGCAAGTGTTGAAAACGCCGGATCGGACGGCGGTCAAAATGGGCGATCAAGTGCTGACTTATCAAGAGTTGAATGCCCAAGCCAACCGGATGGCCCGTTGGTTGCGGAAACAAGGGGTCACCAGGGGAAGTGTCGTCGGTTTGATGGTAAACCGTTCCCCCTTGATGATTGTCAGTCTGTTGGCAATTGTAAAGGCGGGAGGAACTTACTTGCCGATTGATCCCGAATATCCGGATGAGCGGATCCGGTTTATGCTGGAAGACAGTCAGGCATCCATGTTGTTGGTGGAACCCGGGATTTCCGCGCCGGTTTCTTATCAAGGGCTGGTGGCCGGATTGTCTCCGGAAGTTTGGGAAGATGAGGAACCCGGAAATTTGCCGAATATCAATGCCCCGGAAGACGTCTTGTACATCATCTACACTTCCGGTTCCACGGGTACGCCCAAAGGCATCGAAACCATGCACTATAATGTGATCCGGACCATGTTTAATAACGGATATATCGAAATGGATCCTTCGGATCGCGTGTTGCAACTGTCCAATTATGCTTTTGACGGATCGACCTTTGACATTTACATTTCGTTATTGCACGGAGCGCAACTCACCTTGGTCTCCAAAGAGGCATTATTGGATTTGAACCAATTATCCAGGCTGATCCGGGAAGAACAAATCACGGTCACCTTTATCACGACGGCGTTGTTTAACACCCTGGTCGACTTGGATTTGGAATGTTTGCAAAACGTCCGGAAAATTTTGTTTGGCGGGGAAAAAGTCTCCTTTTCCCATGTGAAAAGAGCGGTGGAGTTTTTGGGCGAGGATCGGATCGTTCATGTGTACGGACCGACGGAAACCACCGTGTTCGCCACTTATTGCCCGGTTGGCTTCAAGCATATCGGGCGCGGAATCATTCCGATCGGGAAACCTCTCCATAACACCCGGCTTTATGTGTTGAATTCCGAAAACCAATTGCAGCCGGTCGGGGTGCCCGGCGAACTGTGCATCAGCGGAGACGGGGTGGCCAAAGGATATCTGAACCGTCCGGAATTGATGGAAGAGCGGTTTGTACGGGAGCCTTTCGCCCCGCACGGGCGCATGTACAAAACCGGCGATTTGGTGCGTTGGTTGCCTGACGGCACGATTGAGTATTTGGACCGGATGGATGATCAGGTCAAAATCCGGGGACATCGCATTGAATTGGGCGAGATCCAACGGAAGCTGCTGGAGGAAGAAACGGTCCGGGAAGCCTTTGTGATGATGGACCGGGATGAAAAAGGACAGTCTTACTTATGCGCTTATTGCGTGGCCGAAGGGGAAATCGATGTTGCTCAATTGCGGCAAAACTTGCTGAAAAAACTGCCGGATTACATGGTGCCCGGATATTTTGTCCCGATGGATTCGCTGCCGTTAAACGCCAATGGGAAAGTTGACAAACGCGCTTTGCCAAAACCGGATTTGCGCAAAGCGGTTTCGTCCGGATATGTGGAGCCCACGACGGAAACCGAAGCTTTGCTCGCGGAAGTCTGGAAGGAAGTTTTGGGGGCTGAACGGGTCGGAATTCATGACAACTTCTTTGAACTGGGCGGCGATTCGATCAAAGCGATCCGGATTGCGGCCCGGCTGAACCAGCAGCAAATGAAACTGGAAACCAAGCAGTTATTCCGGCATCCCACGATCGCGGAACTCGCTCCGTATATCCGGCAAGGGGTCTCCCGGATGGAAGAGGAAGAGGAAATGGTTTCCGGCGACGTCCGGTTGACCCCGATTCAAAAATGGTTCTTCTCCCTACAATCCGGGGAGCCGCATCACTTTAACCAAGCCATGATGCTTTTCTCCGGTGAAGGATGGAACCCGGCATGGGTCGGCGAGGCATTCCGGGCATTGGTCCGGCATCATGATGCGCTCCGTATGACGTATGATTTCACAAACGGTGAAGTCAAACAGACGAACCGACCTTTGGGACATCATGCGTTTACCTTGGATGTATTCGATTTGACCGGATCGGAGCCGGCCGACATCGAAGCTTATGCGAACCAATTGCAAAAAGGAATCGATCTTGCAAACGGCCCGCTGGTCCGGTTGGGGGTTTTCCACACCCGTGAAGGGGATTACTTGTTGATGGTGATCCACCATTTGGTGGTGGACGGCGTCTCCTGGCGCATTCTGCTGGAAGATTTCCAAACGGCTTATGATTTGGCGTCCAAACAAGAGGAGATCCGGTTGCCCCAAAAAACCAGTTCCTTTAAAACATGGGCAAAACAACTCTCCCGGTATGCAAACAGCAAGAAGATGTTGAAAGAGAAAAGCTATTGGAAGCGGGTTTGTTCCCAAACTGTGCCTGCTTTGCCCAAAGATGAGGAATGGACCGGGGAAAAACTCCACCGGGACATGCGGGAGATCGAATTGGAGCTGGATGAAGAGCTCACCCGGAAACTGCTGACCCAAGCCCATCAGGCTTATCACACGGAAGTGAATGACCTGTTGTTGACCGGACTGGCGTTGGCTGTTCATGAATGGACGGGCCAATCGAAAGTGGCGCTTCATCTGGAAGGGCATGGCCGGGAAGAATTGTTTGACAGAGTTGATTTAAACCGGACGGTGGGTTGGTTTACCACCATGTATCCCGTGGTTTTCGAGCTGAATGAAACGAAATTGTCCCGTGTGATTCCAACCGTCAAGGAAACGTTGCGCCATGTCCCGGAAAAAGGAATCGGTTACGGAATCCTGCGTTATCTGACCGCTTCGGACCAGAAACGGGACTTGTCCTTTGCGCTCGAACCGGAAATCAGCTTTAACTACCTCGGACAGTTTGAAAACGAAGGGTTGGGATTTGGCTCCGTGTCCACCGGGGACTGGTTCAGCCCGATGACGCCGGAACCACATGTGCTTACGTTTAACAGCATGGTGGCAGACGGCAAATTCAAAGTCCGGGTGGGATACAATGCCCGTTTCTTCCGCAGGGAAACCATTGAAACGGTGGGACGACGCTTTTTGGACCATTTGGCCCGGTGTGTCCGTCACTGTTTAAATCAAGCCGAACCGGTTCGCACCCCCAGTGATTTCAGCGCCAGGGACCTGTCGATCCGTGAACTGGAACAGATTTATTCGGTGTTGGATCCGAAGAACATTCATGACATTTATCCGCTCTCTTCTCTGCAAAAAGGAATTTTGTTTCATGCGATCCAAACACGGATCCAATATTTTGAGCAGTTTTACATCGATTTGGACGGGGAAGTGGACTTTGCCGCTTTTGAAGAGAGCTTGAATGATTTGGTCAAAAAACATGATGTGTTGCGAACGGTCTTTTTGTACCAAAAATTGAATCAACCGTTCCAAGCCGTGTTGAAAGAGGTCGGGGTTCCGTTCCGGTTTGAGGATTTAAGCCATCAATCCAAAGCCGAACAAGAGGCTTTCTTAACCCGGTTTAAACGGGAAGACCGGAAAAAAGGGTTTGCCACTTTGCATGAGCCGTTGATCCGCTTTGCGTTGTTCAAATTGGGCGACCGGCGTTATCACTTTGTGTGGAGTTTTCATCACATCCTGTTTGACGGCTGGTGCATCGGCCTGTTGTTGGAAGATTGGCTGGACATGTACCGGGCGCGGATGAAGCATGCCACGCTCAAAGCGGAAAAAATGGCTCCTTACCGGGATTATATCCGGTGGCTGGAAGAGCAGGACCATGAAGAAGCCAAAGCGTTCTGGCGGGATTATTTGCAGGGTTATGAACAGACAGCCAGCGTCTTGAGTAAAGGCATCGGGAAGAAGACCGATTTTGAGTTGGAAAAGAAAGAGGTCAGCTTCCGCCTTCCCCGCCATCTGAGTGACCGGTTGTCGATGTTGGCGCAAAAATATCATGTGACGCCCAGTACGTTCTTCCAAGCGATCTGGGGAGTGTTGCTTCAAAAATACAACAATACGGATGATGTCGTGTTCGGAACCGTGGTGTCCGGAAGGCCGTCGGATCTGCCGCAAGTGGAAAAAATGGTCGGTTTGTTTATCAATACCGTTCCGGTGCGGATCCGCCGGAAGGAAAACGAACCGTTTTCCGAATTGTTGGTGCGGACCCAGCGCGAAATTCTGGAAGCGGAAAAAGTCCACTATGCGTCATTGGCGGAGATTCAGGCCAACACCCCGTTGTTTAATCAGCTGTTCGATCACATTATGGCCTTTGAAAACTATCCGCTGGACATGGAGGCGTTAAAAAGCAAAGAAAAAGACCTCGGATTTTCCATCGCCGGTTTGGATGCGTTTGAACAGGACAGCTACGGGTTGGGATTGATCATTTACCCCGGCGACGAATGGTTGATCAAGCTCAAGTACGACACGGAAGTGTATACAGAGTCCGACATGCAGCATGTGATTTTGCATCTGCAGACCTTGATGGAACAAATCATGGAGAATCCGGAAACGCCCCTGAACCGGTTGGAAATTGTCTCGGAAAAAGAGAAACAACAATTGCTTGCGGACTTTAACCGCACAAAGACGGACTATCCGGATCAAGCCGTGATTCAGCAGTTGTTCGAACAACAGGTGCAAAAAACCCCCGGACATCCGGCGCTGGTTTACAAAGAGGAAGTCTGGACTTACAAAAAGTTGAATGAACAAGCCAACCAACTGGCGAGAAATCTCCGCGACAAAGGAATCGGCCGCGAACAGATTGTCGGGATCATGATGAACCGGTCGCCGGAGTTGATCGTTTCCATATTGGCGGTCTTAAAAGCCGGGGGCGCGTATCTCCCCGTGGATCCGGATTATCCGGCCGGGCGGATTCAGTATATGTTGGAGGACAGCCAAGCCAAATTGTTGTTGGTGCAGCCGGGATTGCAAGTGCCGGCCGGTTACCGGGGAAATGTTTTGGTGATCAGCCCGTCACTGATGAGGGGAGACGCCTCCGATTTGCCGGTCATCAACCAGCCGGACGACCTGGCTTACATGATCTATACCTCCGGCTCGACGGGTAAACCCAAAGGGGTGATGATTGAGCACCGCAACCTTTGCAACTTGGTGCAAATTGCCCGGCCTTACGAGATCCGTGAGCACAGCCGCGTTTTACAGTTTGCATCCATCAGTTTTGATGCATCGGTTGCCGAAATCTTCCCCACCTTAACCGTCGGGGCGACCTTGTATCTGGAAGAAAAAATGGTGCTCTTGAATGACCTGGTGAAATATTTGAAAGAAAAAAGGATCAGCAATGTGACATTGCCGCCGTCGGTATTGCAATCCATCCCGCATGAAAAATTGCCGGATCTGGAGACGATCATCAGTGCGGGAGAAGCATGCAGCCCGGGGGTGGCCGATAAATGGGGAGCCGGCCGCACGTTTATCAATGCTTACGGTCCGACGGAAGCGACGGTATGCACGACTTACGCCAAGCTTGACGGTTCTTCGGATAAAACGCCGATTGGAAAGCCGTTTTTCAATCAGCAGGTGTACATTGTCAACCAAGACCATCAACTGCAGCCGGTCGGGGTTCCCGGCGAGCTTTGCATCAGCGGGGAAGGGCTGGCCAGAGGTTACTGGAACCGTCCGGAATTAACCGCGGAAAAGTTTGTGGAAAATCCGTTTGTCCCCGGGACGAAAATGTATAAGACGGGGGACTTGGCGCGATGGTTGCCGGATGGAAACATCGAGTATCTGGGCCGGCTTGACGAACAGGTGAAAATTCGCGGACACCGGGTGGAACTGGGCGAAATCACAGACCGGTTGCTGAAACACCCGAGTGTGGAGAAAGCCGCGGTGGTGGCGCAAACCAATGAAAACGGACCTTCGTATTTGTGCGCTTACTTTACGGCCAGGGATTCCTGGTCAGTTCCGGAATTGCGCCGGTACATGATGGAAGAGTTGCCTGAGTACATGGTTCCCGCATTTTTTGTGGAACTGGAACAAATCCCGCTGACCCCAAACGGAAAAATTGACAAAAAAGCATTGCCCAAACCGGACGGGATGGTTCAAACCGGTGCGAAACACACCTCTCCGACCAATGAGGTGGAGAAAAAGCTGGTTCAAATCTGGAAAGAAGTGCTCGGTTTGGAAAGGATCGGGATCCATGATGACTTCTTTGAACTGGGCGGGGATTCGATCAAAGCCATTCAGATTGTATCCCGGTTGCATCAATGGGATTACAAACTGAAAATCAACGACCTGTTCGATCATCCCACCATTTATGAACTGGCACCGTATGTTCAAACGGTCGAATCAGCGGATGATGAGGGGATCGTCGAGGGGGAAGTCCCGCTGACTCCGATTCAGCATTGGTTCTTCGAGCAGGAGTTTATGAATGCCCATCATTGGAATCAATCGATGATGCTGTATCATCCGGACGGCTGGCAAAAAGACCGGGTGCATCTAGCTTTCTCCAAACTGGTGGAACATCATGATGCGCTGAGAATGCGTTTTGAGCAGGACGGCGAAAAATGGGTGCAGATCAACCGCGGCTTGGCAGAAGAGGAGTTTTTCACCCTTTATGAATTTGATTTGCGGCATGTCAACGACCCGGAATCGCACATCGAATCCATGGCCAATGAATTGCAGCGGAACCATGATTTCAAACAGGGTAAATTGATCCAACTGGGATTGTTTAGAACCGGCCAAGGGGATCATTTGTTGATCATTCTTCACCACTTGCTGGTGGACGGCGTGTCGTGGCGCATTCTGTTGGAGGATTTCGCAACCGCCTATCAACAGGTTTGTGCAAACCAGGAGGTTGTTTTGCCCAAGAAAACCACATCTTTTAAAAAATGGAGCAAAAAGTTAACCGACTATGCCGATTCACCCCAAGCCTTGTCCGAATTGAATTATTGGAAGGAAGTGGAAAATAAAGATGTTCCGGCCTTGCCGAGGGATTTCATCCCGCCGAAAGAGCGGCGCCTTATGGATCACGACACCATCAAAGTGGAACTGAGCGAAGAAGAAACGAAACAATTGCTTACCGAAGTGCACCATGCATATCATACCGAAATCAACGACCTGTTGTTGACCGCACTGGTTTTGGCTGTCCGCAAGTGGACGGGGCAGGAACGGGTGGCCGTCAACCTGGAAGGGCACGGTCGGGAAGAGATTGTGCAAGATGTGGATTTAAGCCGCACTGTCGGTTGGTTTACAACGGCGTTCCCGGTTGTTTTTGATCTGGATACAGACCATGAAGGGGATGCCATCAAGCAGGTGAAAGAGCAATTGCGGAAGATTCCCAATAAAGGAATTGGTTACGGGATTTTGAAATACCTGACTTCCCCGGTGAAAAAAGAATGGATGACCTGGAACCTGAAACCGGAGATCAGTTTCAACTATTTGGGGCAGTTTGATCAGCAAAAAGAAGACCAGGGGTTCCAAATGTCCCCGATACCGGCGGGCGATGAGTTCAGTCCGTTGTCGACCAGCCCTTACTTGTTGAATATTTACGGCAAAGTGACGGATCAACGATTGGAGATGAACTTCCAGTATCATCAGCATGTTTTCCGTTTTGAAACCGTGGCCCGCGTGGCGGATGAGTTTGTTCGTCAGTTGCGCCTGCTCATCGGGCATTGCGTAGCCAAAGAAGAAGAAGAGTGGACCCCCAGTGACTTTAGTTCCAAAGATTTGACGTTTGAAGAGCTGAAGAATATTTCCGATTTGCTTTCCGATTTGTAAACGTTCATGCCAAGAGTCCTTTCGCGAAGGGCTCTTGGCTTAACATCCTTGACTGAGCATAGGAGGAGATCGGTTATGGAGAAAAAACAGGTGGACATCTATTCTTTGTCTCCCATGCAAGAAGCCATGCTGTTTCATTCGCTGTATGACCAGGGGAATTCTTATTTCAAACAATTGCTGATCCAGGTGGAGGGGGATTTTGATCCCGGACTGTTTGAAAAGAGTTTAAATGTTTTGATTGAACGATATGACATTTTCCGGACCGTGTTTCTCTATAAAAAGCTGAAAAAACCGCGCCAAGTGGTTTTGCAGGAGCGCAAAGCAAAAATTCAGTATCAGGATTTTTCCCATTTTCCGGAAGATGAGCGGAATCAAAAGATTGAGGCATGGATTCGAAAAGATCAAACCAAACCGTTTGATTTGTCCAAAGATTTGTTATTGCGTGTTTCCGTGTTGAAAACCGGCGCCCAACAGTATCAAATTGTGTTCAGCAGCCACCACATCCTGTTGGACGGATGGTGTATGGGGATCGTATTTGAAGATTTGTTTGAAATTTACGGGAAACTGAAAAATCACGAGCCCGTTCCCCGCAAAAAAGTGACGCAATATCGCGAATTGATCCGTTGGCTGGAAAATCAGGACCCCAAAGAAACGGAACAATATTGGAAACAGTATTTGGCCGGGTATGAGGGACATGCCAAAATTCCGGGAGCAAAGACTGCCCGCGGCGATGATTATAAGTTGGAGGAAGTCCGTTATTCACTGGATGAAACGTTGACCAGGCAATTCAATCAATTGGCCCGTGAACATCATCTCACCCTGAACAATGTTTTCCAGACGATCTGGGGATTGATGTTGCAACGGTACAATCACACGGACGATGTGGTGTTCGGTTCCGTGGTCTCCGGAAGGAACAAAGACATTCCCCGGATCCAGGAAATCGTCGGTTTGTTCATCAACACCATTCCGGTGCGGGTTAAAGCAAGTGGCGATGAACGCTTTATTGACCTGGCCAGACAGGTTCAACAAGCGGCGCTGGCCTCGGAGCCGTATGATTATGCTTCTTTGACCGATATTCAAAAAGCGGCGCAATGCGGCGATTCCTTGGTTGACCATATTGTTGTGTTTGAAAACTATGTGTTTGATTCGAATATTTTCCATAAATACCGGCATCAATTGGGGTTTGTCGTGACGGATGCCAAGAGCACGTTTGAAAAAACCAACTATGACTTCAATGTGATTGTGGTGCCCGGTGAGAAATTCACCATTTTGTTTCAATACAACGGACAGGTTTATCAAAGAGAAGACGTGGAATCCTGTTTCCGCCACTTTGAACGGATTGTCCGCCAAGTCATTGAAAATCCGGATTGTCGCTTGAAAGACATTGAACTGGTTTCGCCTTCGGAAAAGCAGAAGTGGTTTGAATGGAATCAAACGGATGCGGATTATCCGCGCGATAAAACCATTCAGGAGATTTTTGAAGAACAGGCGGAAACATCCCCGCAGCAAATCGCCTTGAAATTCCGGGGAAACACGATGACTTACAAAGAGTTGAATGAGCAAGCCAATCAGCTGGCGAGGGTGTTAAGGAAACAGGGTGTCCGGCGCGGGGACATTGTCGGATTGATGACGGAACGCTCTTTTGAAATGATGATCGGCATGCTGGCGGCCGTCAAAGCCGGCGGGGCTTATATGCCGATTGATCCGGAATATCCGGATGACCGGAAGGAATTTATGCTGGAAGATGCCGGGGCTCCGGTTCTCCTGGTGCAGCCGGGACTGAAAGTGCCTGCCGGTTATGAAGGACGGGTGATTGAACTGGCTCCCGGTGAGTGGGCGGGGGAAGAAAAAAGCAACCCGGAAAATGTCAATCAACCGGATGATCTTCTTTATGTCATGTATACTTCCGGATCGACCGGAAAGCCCAAAGGCATTTTGACCATGCATTACAATGTGATGCGGACGGTCATCAACAACGGGTACATAAAGGTACATGCCGAAGACCGGCTTTTGCAGCTGTCCAACTATTGTTTTGACGGATCCACGTTTGATATCTATAACGCCTTGTTAAACGGAGCGACGCTGGTTTTGGTGCCCAAAGAGGCTTCTAAAGACTTCGCGGCACTGACCAAATTGATCCGCGAAGAAGAGATTACCGTCGCCTTTATGACCACTTCCCTGTTTAACACGGTTGTGGATTTGGATCTTGATTGTTTAAAGAACTTGCGCAAGATTGTGTTTGGCGGGGAAAAGGCTTCGGTCAAACATGTCCAAAAGGCAGTGCAAGCATTGGGCGGAAACCGGCTGATCAACGGGTACGGACCGACGGAAACCACGGTTTTTGCCGCGACTTATTCCATTGATTCGTCGGTGTTGGCCACCCATCGCGTCCTGATAGGAAAGCCGCTGAACAACACCAGTCTGTATGTGTTGGATCCGTGGGGAAATCTTCAACCGCCCGGCATTCCCGGTGAACTTTGCGTCAGTGGAGACGGGGTGGCCAAAGCGTATTTAAACCGTCCCGAATTAAATGAAACCCGCTTTGTTCCGGATCCGTTCCATCCCGGCCGACGCATGTACCGCACCGGGGATCTGGTCCGCCTGTTGCCGGATGGCCATTTGGAATATTTGGAGCGGATGGATAACCAGGTGAAAATCCGGGGACACCGCATTGAGACCGGGGAAGTGGAAAAAGGTTTGTTTGCCCATCCCGATGTGCTGAATGCGGTGGTTTTGGCCGATAAAGATGAGAACGGGCACTCCTATCTGTGCGCTTATGTCGTGTTGAAAAAGGATGTTTCACCTTCCGCATTGCGTGCACACATGTCCAAAGCGTTACCGGAATACATGATTCCCGATTACTTTGTGAAAATGGACCAACTTCCCTTTACGCCCAATGGAAAAGTGGATTTGCGGGCGCTTCCCAAGCCGGCCGAAGCGTTGGAGAGCAAAAGCGATTATGTTGCTCCCACCAACCCCGTGGAAGAAAAGTTGGTGAAAGTCTGGCAGGAAGTTTTGGATACGGACCGGGTTGGAATTCATGACAACTTTTTTGACTTGGGGGGCCACTCTCTGAAAGCGATGATGCTTTCTTCGCGGGTGAGCAAGGAATTGAATGCGGACTTGCCGTTAAGGGAGATTTTTGCCCGGCCGACGGTACAGCAACAAGCGGCCTTTTTGCAAGATACGGGCAAAAAAGAATACACCGGGATCGCCCCGGCACCGGAGATGAAGGATTATCCGGTGACTTCCGCGCAGAAGCGCCTGTATATGGTCAGCCAACTGGAAGGAATGGGCACCAGTTACAATATGCCTTATGTGTTCCGGATTCACGGTGATTTGTCCGTTCCGGTTTTAGAAAGCGTCTTGCAATCTCTGGTGGACCGGCACGAATCGTTGAGAACTTCTTTCCATATGATCGCCGGGGAATTAAGGCAGAAAATCCATCCCGATGCCCGGTTGGTCGTCGAGCATTACCAAGCCGGCGGGAAATGGCAAGAAAAACGTGCCATTCAAGAATTTATCCGCCCGTTTGATTTGCAAAAGGCGCCGTTGATGCGTGCCGGGGTGTTGGAACGTACGGACACCCGGGAAAAGTATCTGTTGTTGGATTTCCATCATATCGTGGCCGACGGTGTTTCGATCCGGCAATGGTTTTCCGACTTTTCGCGGCGGATGCAGGGGGAAGCGCTGCCGTCGCTTCCGTTGCAATACAAGGATTATGCTTATTGGCAACAACATGAGAAACAAAAAGACCGTTGGAAAAAACATGAGGAGTACTGGTTGAATGAACTTTCCGGCGAGTTGCCCGTTTTGCAATTGCCGACCGACTTTCCGCGCCCGAAAGTGCAGCGTTTTGACGGGGATCAGCATTCTTTTGAAATGGATGCGGGATTGTCGGACCGGTTAAGGCAGCTGGCTGATGAGCAGAATGCAACGATGTATATGGTGTTGTTTGCCGCTTATCATGTCCTGCTCGCCAAGTACACGGAGCAGGAAGATTTGATTGTCGGATCCCCCATCGCCGGAAGGCCGCATGCAGATCTGGAGTCGATGGTGGGCATGTTTGCCAACACGCTGGCGGTCCGGACCCGGCCGACACCGGATGTTTCGTTTTCCCGATTCCTCGGGCGATTGAAAGAACAGATCCTGGAGATGGCAGAGCATCAGGATTATCCCTTTGAAGAACTGGTGGAAAAATTGGGGGCGGAACGGGATTTAAGCCGGAATCCTCTTTTTGACACCATGTTTTCATTGCAAAAGAATGAATTGCCGCCCCTGCGATTCCGGGATTTTTCGCTGGAACTGGTTGAATGGGATTGGAAAAAATCCAAGTTCGATATGAGCTGGATCCTGATCGAAGATGAGAAAATCAAAGGGATCGTGGAATTTGCCACGCATCTGTTCAAGCCGGAAACGGTAAAAAGAATGGTTCGCCATTATCTTCATATTTTAAAGCAAATCACGGAGAATCCGGACCTTCGCCTGTCGGACATCAAATTAATTACGCCGGATGAAGAGCATCAGGTGTTAAACCATTTCAATGCGTATCGTCTGGAGTATCCACGGGGAAGAACGATTCCGTCCTGGTTTGAAGAACGGGTGGAAAAACAGCCGGACCGGGTGGCAGTGGTATGCGGCGAAGAAAAGTGGACCTATGAAGAGTTAAACCGGCAGGCCAACCGCCTGGCCCATGCGTTGAGGAAAAAAGGGATCGGCCGTGAGCAATTGGTCGGCATCCTGATGTTCCCGTCCAAAGAGATGATGGCGGTGGTACTGGGTGTTTTGAAAG
>NZ_JACETT010000004.1:0-43499 GCF_013912365.1 Thermoactinomyces intermedius | reverse complement strand
GTGGATAACTTGTGAAAAAAGCTTCTGATTCATGTCGAATCAGAAGCTTTTCCATCAGTCTTCCTGCTGGTTTTCGCGCATATGCGGGAACAAGAGAACGTCGCGGATCGACGGGCTGTCTGTCAACAGCATCACCAAACGGTCCACACCGATTCCCAGACCGCCGGTGGGCGGCATTCCGTATTCGAGTGCTTCCAGGAAATCTTCATCCATCGGGTGCGCTTCGTCGTTACCAGCTTCTTTTTCTCTCAATTGTGCTTCAAAACGCTCCCGTTGATCCATCGGGTCGTTCAATTCGGAGAAAGCATTCGCATGTTCCCGTCCCACGATAAACAGCTCAAACCGGTCCGTAAACCTGGGATCTTCTTCATTTTTCTTCGCAAGCGGCGAAATCTCCACCGGATGTCCGTAAACGAACGTCGGTTGAATCAATTGGTCTTCCACTTTTTGTTCAAAGAACTCATTGACAATGTGCCCAAAGGTCATAAACTCCGTAATTTCCACGCCATGTTCTTTCGCAAGCCGGCGGGCTTCTTCATCGGTCATTTGCCGGGTGAAATCCACCCCGGTCGTTTCCCGGATCAATTCGGTCATCGATTTGCGTGCCCAGCCGGGGGAAAGATCGACTTCATGGCCTTGGTAATGGATTTTCGTCGTGCCCAAGACTTCTTGTGCCACATGGGCGATCAAATCCTCCGTGAGATCCATGATGTCATGGAAATCGGCATAAGCGGCATACAATTCCATCATGGTAAACTCCGGATTATGGCGGGTGGAAATCCCTTCATTGCGGTATACACGGCCGATTTCATACACTTTTTCAAATCCGCCCACAACCAGGCGTTTCAAATGAAGTTCAAGGGCAATCCGCATATACAGCTTCATATCGAGTGCATTGTGGTGGGTGATGAACGGACGTGCCGCCCCGCCGCCGGCGATCACATTCATGGTCGGGGTTTCCACTTCCAAAAACCCTTGTTGATCCAAATACCGGCGCATCGCGGCAATGATCCGGCTCCGGGTGATAAACGTTTCTTTGACTTCCGGATTCATGATGAGGTCCAAATACCGTTTCCGATACCGGAGTTCCACATCTTTCAACCCGTGATATTTTTCAGGAAGGGGACGGAGCGATTTGCTCAGGAAATCCACCTGATCGGCTTTGACGCTGACTTCCCCGCGGTTGGTTTTAAAGACAACGCCTTTGATCCCCAGAAAATCCCCGAGGTCGGCTGTCCGGAAAATCTCATACTGCTCTTCCCCCACCCGGTCCAGCCGGACATAGATCTGAATCCGGCCGCTCATATCCTGGAGATGGGCAAAGGAAGCTTTTCCTTGTTTCCGTTTGGCCACAAGACGCCCGGCAATCGATACGGAAATATTTTTTTCCTGCAATTCTTCTTTGGACATCGATTCGTATTGATCCAAAATCGTTTTTGCATGATGGGTACGCTCAAATTTGTGGCCGAAAGGATTGACACCTTTCTCCCTCAACGCAGAAACTTTTTCACGCCTGATTTGAAACAGATCGCTTTGTTCTTCATGACTCATCGTTTCGCACTCCTTCGTTCATCCGTTACGCAGATTCTTGATTGACGGCTTCTTGTTTTTCGCGCTGACGCGTTTCGAATTCCTCCGCAAACGAAAGCAGGAGATTTGCCATCCCATCCCTGGTTTCTTGTTGATTGACTTTTTCTTTGACTTTGCTGGCGCCAGGCAATCCTTTGAGATACCACGCCGCATGTTTTCGCATTTCGCGGACGGCGATGTCTTCCCCCCGCAGTTTGACAAGCCGGTCCATATGCAAAATGGCAATTTCCATCTTTTCCCGCACTTCCGGTTCCGGAAGCAGTTCGCCGGTCTCCAGATAATGGACCGTCCGGTACAACATCCACGGATTCCCCAATGCGCCGCGGCCGATCATGACCCCGTCACAACCGGTTGTATCAAGCATCCGCTTCGCATCTTCCGGTGTAAAGACATCGCCGTTTCCGATGACAGGAATCCCCACGGCCTCTTTGACTTTTTTAATCCAACTCCAGTCCGCCTGCCCGCGGTACATCTGCTTCCGCGTGCGCCCGTGTACAGAAACCGCTTTTCCTCCGGCGCGTTCGACCGCTTTGGCGTTTTCAACCACATAAATATGATCTTCATCCCAGCCAATGCGCATCTTGACGGTCACCGGTTTGTCCACGGCTTCCACCACGGCGGACACCATCTCTTCAATCTTGTCCGGATCGAGCAGCCAGCGGGCGCCCGCATCGCATTTGACCACTTTCGGAACCGGACATCCCATGTTGATATCGATAATATCCGCATTGGTTTGTTGGTCGACAACTTTGGCCGCCTCGACCAGCGTTTCTTTGTCTCCGCCGAAAATTTGCAAACTGAGCGGTTTCTCCCGTTCATCCACATAAAGCATCTCCCGGGTCCTTTTATTCCCGTGCAAAATGGCTTTGTCGCTCACCATTTCCGCACACACCAACCCCACGCCAAACTCTTTGGCAATGAGGCGGAAAGCCGGATTGCAGACGCCTGCCATCGGAGCCAACACAACACGGTTTTTTAACGCAATGTCCCCGATTTTCAGCATCGAAATACCTCCTTTCCCCATGTTAAACCGGAATCATTTCCAATTTGTGCACTTTTTGGTCACCGGGAATCTCCTTCATCCACTGGGAAATCGTTTTATGCGTCCCCGGGATTTCGATATCCCCGGCAATTTCAAACAAGGGGACCAAAACAAATGCCCGCCCGGTCATGCGCGGATGGGGCACCACCAGATCATCCTGCCGGATCAAGCGGTCTTCATAAAGAAGCAGATCCAGATCCATGGTGCGCGGTCCCCAGCGGATCTTTCGCACCCGGTGAAACTTTTGTTCGATCTGCAGAAAAGCTTCCAACAATTGCCCGGGAGACAAAGTCGTCTGGATTTCTGCCGCCATGTTGTAAAACGGCGGTTGGTCGAGATACCCTACCGGAGCAGTTTCATAAATCGAAGAGGTTTTCCGCACGTGGATTCCTCTGGTGTTGTTCAACAGATGGATCGCCTGTTTCAGCTGTTCCCGCCGATCTCCCTGATTGGTTCCCAGCCCCAGATAGGCCGTCACTTTCCTGCTCATGTCCTTGTCCTTACCACTTCAACCCCGACCGACTCATAGTGTCCCTGAATCGGCGGGTTGGGTTTGGTGACGCGGACCCGTACTTCTTCAATCGGGAAATCAGCCAACAAACGTCCGGCAATCCGCTCTGCCAAGGTTTCAATCAATTTCACCCGGGTTCCGGTCATGATGGTTTCCACTTTCTGATACACGGCTCCGTAATCGACGGTATTTTGCAAATCGTCTGTTGTGCCGGCAGGCTTTAAATCCAATTTCATTTCCAGATCGACATAAAAACGCTGCCCCAGCCGGTTTTCTTCGGCATAAGCCCCATGATACCCGTAAAAACTCAGCCGTTTCATAAAGATTTTATCCACGGGTCTCCGCCTCCTCCGGCAGAACCCCGAACAGCATCGCATCCATCATCCGGCAAACCCTGGTCATCTCTTTGACATCGTGAACCCGGACAATCCGGCATCCTTGGGCGATTCCGAATGCCACCGTTGCCGCCGTGCCTTCCATCCGTTCTTCCGTCGGCAGGTTCAACGTTTTGCCAATCATGGATTTTCTGGATGTTCCCAATAACACGGGATATCCCAACGCGGTAATGCGATCCAGGTGGCGCATCACGGTTAAATTTTGTTCAAGGGTTTTGGCAAAGCCGATCCCGGGATCCAAAATGATGTTTTCATCTTTGACACCGGCTTGTTTCGCATTTTGCACCATCGCCATCAGATCCCGGATCACATCATCCATCAGGGAATCATAGTCTGCTTGTTGCCGGTTATGCATCAAAATGACCGGCACATCCAATTCGGCCGCAACCTTGGCCATGTCCGGATCTTTGAGCGTTCCCCATACATCATTGATGATATGCGCCCCGGCCTGAATGCATTGCCGGGCCACTTCTGCTTTATACGTATCCACGGAAATGGGGCAGTCCAACTCGCGATGCAACACCTCAATCACCGGGAGCAAGCGGGACAATTCCTCTTCCGGCGGAACATACTCCGCCCCGGGGCGCGTGGATTCTCCGCCGATGTCTATGATATCCGCGCCATCACGCACCAGTTGTTTGGCATGCTCGACAGCCCGGTCCACCGTATTGTATTTCCCGCCGTCTGAAAAAGAGTCCGGGGTCACATTCAAAATCCCCATCACCAACGTGCGGCGATCATATGATAACGTATACGGACCGGCTTGAATCGTTGAATGGTTCATGGCTCCAGCTCCTCTCTGATGAATACAAGCGCTTGATGGCTGCATCGATGACAAAAAAAGATGGCCGACCGATTCCTTCTGTCAGTGAGCCATCTCATATCTATCTTTCATCTTCCGCAGAAGGAAATGGATTGGTTTTGATGAATCCGGTTCTTCAAAATGGTTTTTCATCTTTTCTTCACAGGGATTCCGCTCCATCCGGATGGGAAACCTCAAGGCCGGCACCGGTGATGACATGTTCTATTTCATCGATGTCCATGGCATCGTTTGTGCTCATACCGTTAAACCAATTTCATGATGACCCAATCTCTTCCCGGCTGTTCGCGACAGGCTCGACTCTTCTAATCACATCATTTTACCACATAAAACCGGGATCTTCATCACAATTTTCCCCGAAAGCAAAAGAAGCTATCCTTTCCGATAAAGGATAGCTTCCGACAGATATATCCGGTTTTACGCTTACGCTTCATCCTCGAAATTGAAAAGAGGCGTGGACAAATAACGTTCTCCGTTACTCGGAACAACAGCAACAACTTTTTTGCCCTCTCCCAACCGGCGGGCGATTTTCACCGCAGAAGCAATGGCCGCACCGGAGGAAATACCCACGAGAATCCCTTCTTCACGAGCGGCACGACGTGCCCATTCAAAAGCTTCCTCGTTATCCACTTGCAAAACTTCATCGTAAATTTCCGTATCGAGAATCTTGGGTACAAATCCGGCACCGATTCCCTGAATTTTATGAGGCCCAGGTTTTCCTCCGGACAAAACGGGGGAATTGGAAGGCTCAACAGCAACCACATGGACATGGGGATATTTTTCTTTCAAGACCCGGCCGACACCGGTAATCGTTCCGCCGGTCCCGATTCCCGCAACAAAGGCATCCAGTTCGCCACCCGTTTGTTCAACAATTTCTCTGGCGGTGTTTTCAAAGTGCGCTTTCACGTTATCCGGATTTTCAAATTGTTGGGGAACGAAGTAATCGGGATGTTGTTCATGGATTTCTCGGGCTTTTTGAATGGCCCCTTTCATTCCTTCCGCACCGGGAGTCAGCACCAGTTCGGCCCCATAGGCCCGCAAAAGATTTCTGCGTTCCACGCTCATCGTGTCAGGCATGACCAACACGGCACGGTAACCTTTGGCTGCTGCCACCATCGCCAGCCCGATTCCGGTGTTTCCGCTGGTCGGCTCCAAAATCGTGGAACCGGGTTTCAGCTCCCCGCGTTTTTCAGCTTCTTCAATCATGCTGAGGGCAATCCGGTCTTTGACACTGCCACCCGGGTTAAAAAATTCCAGTTTCAAATAAACATCGGCATCCGTCTTACCAACAATCCGGTTTAATTTCACAAGCGGTGTTTCGCCAATCAACTCAAGAATATTATTTCCAACCCGCATGTAGGAAGCCTCCTTATTCCGAGTAAACTTATAGGTTTTGTATTTATCATCATACTAATCCCGATCCAATTTGTCAATCAATTTCTTCTATTAAAATCCTTTCTAATTCCTCATCCGTAAACAAGTATCTTTCATTGCAAAAATGACAAACCACCTCGGCGCGGCCCAATTCGTCCCGGATGGATTCTATTTCCTCCTTGCCAAGCGCCCGCAACATTGCCTTTGAGCGCTCCCTGGAACAATTGCATTGGAATTGAACCGGCGATTTCCCCAGGATTTCCAAATCGTCGCCCATTAAAAAGCGCAGCATTTCTTCCGGCGTTTCACCGTTTTTCAACCGGTCCGAGATCGACGAAAGCCGGGAGATCCGTTGCTCCAATTTTTGGATCACTTCTTCCCCGGCCCCCGGCAAAAGCTGGATCATATACCCGCCGGACGCCAAAATTTCGTCCCCTTTGACCAATACCCCCAATCCCACGGACGACGGGGTTTGTTCAGAGGCCGTAAAATAATAGGTAAAGTCTTCCGCCAATTCCCCTGAGATGATCGGCGAAGCGCCGCGATACGGTTCCTTCAGCCCCAAATCTTTGATGATGTGAATCATTCCTTTTCCCACAGCGGAAGCCACATCCAGCTTGTTCCCTTTGGATTTGCCTTCCACTTGCGGTTGGTCGACACAACCGCGCACATGGCCTTGCCCGTCGGCATCCACCATGATCCGCCCGATGGGTCCGTCACCTTCCACCCGAATCAAGACTTTGTGGTTCTTCTCTTTTAAAGTCACGCCCATCATCGCGCCCATGGTTGCCGTTCTGCCCAATGCCGCGCTGACCACCGGAAAAGTGCGGTGACGTTGTTGCAGTTCCTGTACCAGATTCGTCGTCCGTGCCGCAAACCCGCGCACGGCCCCGTCTGCAGAGATCGCTCGAATAACATAATCTTCCATCAGTGATTTCCTCCTTAAAAAAAGGACTCCTTTGCAAGAAGCCCTCTGTTTCCCATTCTGTTACTTTGCATTCAGCTCATGGATCAACTTCAATCCTTCCAAAGTTAAAAGCGGATCCACCTTGTCAATCGTCTTGGTATCCTTGCAAATCAATGAAGCATACCCGCCAGTGGCCACCACCGTGGGACGTTGACGCATCATCTTTTTCATGCGGGTGACAATTTCATCCACAAGCCCGACATAACCATAGTATATGCCAGCCTGCATGGATTGAACCGGATTTTTTCCAACCACCGAATCCGGTTTGTCAATTTCCACCCTCGTCAACTTGGCGGCCCGTTGATACAGCGCCTCCATGGATATACTGATACCGGGCGCAATGGCACCGCCGACGTAATTTTCCTCTTCATCAATAAAACAGAAGGTGGTCGCCGTCCCGAAATCAACAATCACCAGCGGCGCCCCGTATTTCTCAATGCCGGCCACCGCATTGGCAATCCGGTCGGCCCCGACCTCGCGTGGATTGTCATACTTGATATTTAAACCGGTCCGGATGCCCGGTCCCAGGATCAACGGGGTCAACCCAAGATACTTTTCGGCCATCCGCCGCAAGACAATCGTCAGCGGAGGGACAACGGAAGAAAGGATGGCAGCCCCCACATCTTCAATGGACAAGTTGGTATAGGAAAGCAAACTGGCCAATTGCATGCCGTATTCATCTTCGGTCGCGTGGCGGTTTGTTTGCAAACGCCAATGATGCAACAATTTTTCCTTCCGGTAAATGCCCAAAACGATATTGGTGTTTCCAACATCCATGACCAGCAATAAATCTTTATTCAAGTTATTCACCTGCTTTAGCGATGTAATCCATTTTATTTATAGAATACCATCCTCCCGGATTCTTTTACATCCATTAATTCACAAGAAAAAAGAGGCGGTTCCGCCTCTTTTTTTACACCGATTGGTTTGGATCCGAATCTTTATCCGCCGGATCGTTATTGACAAACGGGTTATCCTTTACGGGACTTTCTGCCCGGTTTGCGTCAACCGTCCCGGAATTATCCTGTTTCGTGGACTCTTTATTGGTTTCTTCTTCCTCTTTGGATTGGATGTTGACTTTTACTGAATCGTCATCATCCAACTTCCCGTTTTCAAGCAGCTGTTTGATTTGCCGCTCATCCAACGTTTCTTTTTCCAACAAGGTTTGCGCCAACAGTTCCAATTTGTCGCGATGTTCCATGATCAGGTTTTTCGCCCGGTTGTAGCAGGAACGGATCAAATCTTGCATCTCCGTATCGATTTCATAGGCGATTTTATCGCTGTAGTTGGATTCGTGTCCCAGGTCGCGACCCAGGAACACTTGCCCTTGCGAACGCCCGAAGGTCATGGTGGCCAACCGGTCGCTCATTCCGTATTCCGTAATCATGGAACGGACAATGGAGGTTGCTTTCTCAAAGTCATTGCTGGCCCCGGTGCTGATTTCACCAAACACAACCTCTTCGGCGACACGGCCTCCGAGCAACCCGGTCACCCGGTCCAGCAATTCGTTTTTGGTGGCCAAATAACGATCTTCTTTCGGCAACATCATGGCATACCCGCCGGCTTGCCCGCGGGGGACGATGGTTACCTTGTGAACAACGTCGGCATGCTGCAGGTAATATCCGCACAACACGTGTCCCGATTCATGATATGCAACAATTTTTCGTTCTTTTTTGCTGAACACGCGGCTTTTCTTCTGAGGACCCGCAATCACGCGGTCCACCGCTTCATCAATTTCTTCCATCGTGATTTTCTTCTTCCGGTGCCGTGCCGCAAGCAGAGCCGCTTCATTCAACAAGTTCTCCAGATCGGCTCCGGAAAAGCCCGTGGTACGCTGGGCAATGACTTCCAATTTGACGTCTTCTGCCAGGGGTTTGTTACGGGCATGCACTTTCAAAACGGCTTCCCGGCCTTTCACATCGGGACGGTTCACCAGAATCTGGCGGTCAAAACGGCCCGGGCGCAACAATGCCGGGTCGAGGATATCCGGACGGTTGGTTGCCGCCATGATGATGATTCCGGAATTGACATCAAATCCGTCCATTTCCACAAGCAATTGGTTCAAAGTTTGTTCGCGCTCGTCGTGGCCGCCGCCGAGTCCGGCCCCGCGTTGACGGCCCACTGCGTCAATTTCGTCGATAAAGATGATACAAGGCGCATTTTTCTTCGCCTGTTCAAACAAATCACGAACACGGGATGCACCCACCCCGACAAACATTTCCACAAAGTCCGAACCGCTGATGGAAAAGAACGGAACTTTCGCTTCTCCGGCCACCGCCCTGGCCAACAAGGTTTTCCCTGTTCCCGGCGGTCCGACCAAAAGAACCCCTTTCGGAATCCGTGCCCCCATTTGGGCGTAACGCCGGTTGTCTTTCAGAAAGTCAACAATTTCGACCAACTCGGCTTTTTCCTCGTCTGCGCCTGCCACGTCATCAAAAGTTACACGCCTTTTCTCTTCATTGTAAAGCTTGGCTTTGCTTTTGCCGAAATTCATCACACGGCTTCCGCCGCCTTGCGCCTGGTTTAACAAGAAAAAGAAAAGGAAAAGAATGACGACAAAAGGAATGATGTACGTAAACAAGGTGATCCAAATCGAGTCACCTTTCGGTTTTTCATAAGTCACCTTGACATTTGCATTTTGTAAATCCTGAAGCACCGTTGAACCGTAGTTCGCGGGTCCCCGGGTTACAAAAGACTTGCCCGGCTGGTCCTTGAACTTACCTTCAATATGGTAAGTACCCCCATCCAACTGTACCTTGATGTCGGTGAGCTTGTTCGCCATCAGCTGTTGCCTGTATTCATTGTAAGCCAGCTGCTGCGTGTCTGTTGCCGGATTGGCAAACATATTGATAACCGCAATGGTTACCAGGATGAGGATAATATATAATACTCCATTTCTGAGGAAGTAGTTTTTCATCCCTGGCCTCCTCTCAGTCCACTTGTATCATTTTAGCATAGCAGGCAAACGGTTCTCAACAAAACAAAACGCCACGGTTAATCCGCATAAACTTCCTCTTTGAGGATTCCTATGTATGGGAGATTCCGATATTTCTCCGCATAATCAAGGCCATAACCGACAACAAATGCATCCGGAATCGTATATCCGCAGTAATCTGGGCTCAGGTCCACTTTACGGCGTTCCGGTTTGTCCAGCATGGTGATGATTTTAACCGATGCCGCATTCCGCGCTTTCAGCATTTCCACCAGATAACTGAGCGTCAAACCGGAATCAATTATGTCTTCGACAATCAGGACATGACGTCCTTCGACGGATGTCTCCAAATCTTTAATAATTCTCACAACCCCTGAGGATCTGGTGGAATTCCCGTAGCTGGAAACATCCATAAAGTCCATCTCAATCGGGATGTCAATCTCCCGGATCAAATCGGCCATAAAAGGAACGGCCCCTTTCAACACACAAACGCACAATGGGTTCAACCCTTTGTACTCACGGGAAATGATTTTCCCCAACTCCTCTACTTTTTCCCGGATTTGTTCTTTGGTAAACAACACTTCCGCAATGTCTTCATGCACGGTGGGAACCTCCTATCTTTCTTCGGGTGTATCATTTTGATCCCACAATAAATATAGAAAACGTTTCGTTGATGCTGTCACAGGAGCCAGGTCGGACCTCCTCACTCCCGGTATCCAGATGATTTCATCACCGGATCCTACCAATGGGTAGCGCGAACGCATTTTTTTGGGGATTTTTGCTTCCATCATTAAACTTTTTACCTTTTTTCTTCCGCGCATACCCGAACAACGCATTTTGTCCCCTGGTTTCCGGGCCCGGACATAAAGCGGTCCTGAAAGAAGATCAAGGTCAAACACAGCATGGCTAAAAACGTTTTTCAATCTATGTATGGGGATGGGTTGATCTGACTCCAATATTTCCATTCTACCCAAAAATCCCGGTAATGAAGACGCTCCATGACCGGGCAACCGGATCATTTCCGGCGTTTCCCGCCCGTCCCGGGCTTCATCCGGTGTTTGTGGCTTTTTTGTGAAAATCAGCTTGGAATACTCTCTTTCTGCAACGATTCCTTGAAACATACGGATCATTGCCGACGGATTGTTGTTTTCAGCCAATTTTCGAACCTGATCCACTTTATCAAGGGAAAGTTCCGTTACATCTTGGTGGCAAAGATAACTTAATATTAGTTTAACCACTCTTCTTTGTAAAGCAACCGACAAGTGAAGAAAACTTGAAACATCAAGCGTGTAACAGTTTTCACCCCGGTCGGCGACCACGTCTTCCAATGCCTTTTTCACCCGGATATCCCAGTCTCTTTCTTCTTCCCGGATCAGATCGCTCAACTTTGACACCGCTCTGTCGGCATGCGGATACAGCTTTCTCACCACGGGAATCAGTTCATGCCGGATCCGGTTTCGCGTATATTCGAGCGAGCGGTTGCTTGAATCTTCACGCGGGGACAGATTCTGTTCCCGGCAATAAGAAACGATTTCCTCTTTCCTGAATCCCAACAAAGGCCGGATCAACACGTAATCTTCCCAAGGCCGGGCCCAATCCATCCCGGCGAGGCCGGAGACTCCCGTTCCCCGCAACAAACGCATCAACACCGTTTCCAATTGGTCATCGGCATGATGCGCCAACGCCAGCCGGTCTGCTTTGAATTCCTCCGCCGCCTGTTTGAATGCCCGGTAGCGTAATGTTCGTGATACAGCCTGTTTATTCCCTCCGTGTTTTTTCCGTTCGCCGGTCACATCCACATGCATGACACGGACAGGAATGTTCCATTCCTTTGCGCGGCACACCACATATTTCTCATCTTCATCGCTTTCTTCCCCGCGCAAGTGGTGATTCACATGAACGGCAAACACTTGATGCCCCAATGCCTTTTCCAACCGTTTTAAAGCAAACAGCAAGGCCGTGGAATCGGGACCGCCCGATACCCCGACCAGTACGTTGTCACCGGGTTTGATCAATTTTCTCGTTGCAATCGCTTCTTCCAGGCGTTCCAAAAACCAGGACAATGTCATCTTCCCCTTAAAATTCCCATTAAATAAAAAGGCCCGGGAAGCCCCGGGTTTGTTTTCATTCTTCCCTGTACTCATCATATATTTTTTCAGGAAGGGAAGCAATTTACAACATGGTTTTTGTCCGATTTAATTCACGGATTCCGGCCGGACGAGCTTTTTGACGCCAGGCAAACGGATCGTCGACCATTCGGGGGAATGCTTCTCCACCTTGGAAACGACAATCGTCATATCGTCCATGATCCGGCCCCCGTGATGCCGCACCACTTTTTCCAAAAGGCAATCCGCAAATCCTTGCGGATCTTTGGTGTCAATTTCTGAAATCATCCGCGCCATGAACGCATCTTTGTTGACCGCATGATCCGGTGTGTCATAAACCCCGTCTGTCATCAAAATAATCAGGTCGCCCGGCTCCAACTGCATTTCAATCGGTTCAAATTCAATATGATTTAAAATGCCGATGGGCGGATTGGCTGCCGACAGGGTGATCACCTTTTTCCCCCGTTTGATAAAGCCCGGGGTGGAACCGATTTTCATAAACCGCCCTTCCGCGGTGTTCAAATCCACAATGGCCAAATCAATCGTCGCAAACATTTCGTCGGCCGAACGCAAACTCAAAATCGAATTGACCGTATCCACCGCCCGCTCTTCATTCATGCCCGCCTGAAGCAAACGGCGCAACAACTTCAATGCCGCACTGCTTTCGGCTTGTGCCCGTTGTCCGTTGCCCATTCCGTCCGATAAGGCCACCGCATACTTTCCTGTGCCCAAATTCATGTAACAATAGCTGTCTCCGGAAATCACTCCCCCGCCTTTTGCCGCACAAGAAGCCCCCGTTTTCAGTTCAAAACGCTGTGCCGATCCCAAAATGACAACCGCGCCGGGCGATCCGTCTTTGACCACCTTCCGGTACACGGCCACCGGCTCTCCCAAAATCTCCGTCAACAAAGGAGCCACCAACTTTTTGCACTCTTCCAGCCCGTCCCGGTCAGCCATCGTGACCTCAATCTCCACTTTTCCTTCTTCCAGGTTAATGATATCCACCCGGTGAATGGACAAGCCCAACTCTTCCAACGCTTCGTGGATCTGCTCTTCATGCGCGGACAGCACTTGGGTTTCATGGCGGATTTCCCTGGACAGCTTGGACATCACTTCCGCCATTCCGGTCAACTGGTCGGAGACCAGCCGGCGGGATTCCTGCATTTTTTCCTTCCAGTAGATGTTTTGCTCGTAGCGCGCATACTGACGCTGAATTTCGTTTAACACTTTGTCGGGACGGATGCAGTGACGTTCCCATGATTTTGGAACCGGCGCAGGATTTTGCGGCCCGTTCTCCTCGACACGAGCCATTAAATCCATCATCCCCTGATAGGTTTTCACCACTTTTTGATCCCAACAATGTTCAAACTTGCTGCACCCCATGCAAGCCTGATCCATGATCTCGGAAATAAAAAACCGGACCTGGTCTTCATCTTCTTTTTTGTGTTTGGTCACATCTTCACGGAAACTGAACGCCAACTCCTGAAACAATTCCGTGAATTTCTCCACTTTGCTCGCCGTCACTTCCCTGAGGCGTTTGATGTGCTCCTGTTGCGCCGCATGATTTTCCAGCGTGCCGGGGACATACCGGGACAATGCTTTCAACCAACGTTCCGGAGTCAGGAAAAACAAACAGACGGCAAGGGCCGATTCCTGCATGGAAGGCCAGACGGCCGTGGAGCCGCCGTCATACAGGGTCAGGATGGCCGACCCCAACAGGAAGCCGATCGAAACGCCGATTTTTTTCCTTTCTTTGAACAAACCGGCCAACAAGCCCGCAAACGCCAGCAAACTGATCTGCAAAATGGCTTTGGGTTCGGAGAGGCTTAAAATCATGCCTGTGACCACCCCCATGGAGGAGCCCATCATGCCCCCGCCCACCAAAGCCAGCACCAGAATCGCATAACGGGAAATGATGTTGACGACCGATAACTGTCCTGCTTCCCACCCCATGGTTCCGGTCATCGCGGAACCCAGAAGAATCACCAGACAGACGATTTCCTCCTGGCGCAGGGAAACGCGTCTTTTTTTCATGGTGAAAATCGGCAGGGATTGGACAAAGATAAACGTCAAAATGAAACTGAGCAGCACATCGATCCCGGCTAACAACAATTCATAAGAAGTCCCGCCTTTCCACCACCACCCGGCCAGGCGGGCCACGACCCCCGTGATCCCCACCATAAAAGGAGCAAAACTGATCTCTCCTTTTCCCAAGGCGGCAAAAACTTTCTGGATAAAAAGGAAAAGGAGCAAACTGCCGGTCATCTTGGCCATTTCCGCCCCGCCCAGGGTGGCCGCACCGAGAATCAGTGACAACATCACCACCGGCCATTGTTTTTTGGCCAAATGATACACCACGGCCAGATAAGCGACAGCAAACGGGGAAATCATCCCCAGGATCGTGGCTCTTCCCAAGAGCACTCCCATCACGACAACCGGAACATTCCACATGTTCGCCAAACGATGCATGATCCGTCTTCGCTTACTGCTTTCCCAACCGAACCAATTTCCAACCGGTCGAATCAATAAATTCCGAAAATGAGTTCCCACTTGCATCCCATGTCACCTCGCGTTCAGTTTGTGCCACTCATTATAGCGGGGAGGCAAGCGGAAAGTTTGTTGCAATTTCTGAAAAGAAAAATTTTTTTGGCGACATTTTTCCGGCCGGCCGCAATCCCGTATGATTTGCCATCGGGCCAAAGCGGGAACGGCAAGGGATTCAGCCAAATGAGCCCCCGGCTTCCTTCGGGAGCTCACTCGGATCCCGTCTTCCTTTGTCGTTTTCTCTCAGGACAAACATGGGAGCGACAAAACTTCCTATTTCTTTTTCCGGTTTGTCGAAAATCGGATTCACCGGCGCCGGGAAGGGGAATCCGTCAACGGATACATCTTGGCCTCGCGAATAAACGAGGGAATCAGCTTGCGATCGGCATGCAAACGGATCATCTGGTCCAGCGTCCGCAACGCATGCACCTGCTGTCTGCGTTTGATCTGCCTGCGTTCAATGGAATCGGCAAATTCATCAATATCGATCACGTGATAATGATCATCCCGGTCAATGATCAGATCCAACAACAGATCGACCATCACATAACGCAAGCGGCCCACCTGGTGCATTTGCATCACATCGCAATAATAGTAAAGAAATTCTCCGGAGCGGCCGAACACTTTTGAAATCGTGTATCCCTTGCGCACAAAATAGTACGTCAAAAAGATCCGTTTTCCGTCCGGATTGGCATACTGCGTGGAGAACAAATGACGCCCCCGCCAATCCCGGACTTTTTCCGTATAGGTTTTATTTATGGTCGTAAACTTTATTTTCTTAATCACGACATTCACACAATCACTCCCATGCACTGGCAACTTGCTGATCCTTAAAAATCACATAAAAAAAAGGCGACATTCACCCAATTGGGGAAGCTCGCCTTCTCCTTCTTTGGTAGCGGCGGAGGGCCTCGAACCCCCGACCTTACGGGTATGAACCGTACGCTCTAGCCAGCTGAGCTACGCCGCCATATATTTTGGTTGCGGGGACAGGATTTGAACCTGCGACCTTCGGGTTATGAGCCCGACGAGCTACCTGACTGCTCCACCCCGCGTCAATTCATCATTTATCACCGCGAACAATCTCAATTATACATAGCCTGTGTTTCGGTGTCAACATCCAATTTCATTTAAAATTGAATTCAGATTTTTCACGATGAATAGAGAAGGTATTTTTTCCGCATCCCCTGAAAGTGATGGATTTCTTTTTTCCATTGCCGGATGATTTCCCGGGCGGACTTCCCCTGATCCAATTGGCGGCGTATCTGGTCCGTTCCGGCCAGCAGATCTATCCAGTATTTTTCCCCTGATCGGACCCAGGCAAACTGCTCCGGGTACAATTTTTTCGTTTTCTCCAAAATCGTGATCCCCGTTAAAACCGGGTCAAATTGGTCCACATCCGTAACATGGATTTGGACACCGCCCACCTCTTCCCCCTGGTATTTTGAAAAAGTGGGGATAAAATAAGCCTCCCGAAAAACAACCCCCGGCAAACGGGCCCGGTTCAACGCCTGAGCCAATTCCCAACCGTTGACATAGGGAGCCCCGACCAGTTCAAAAGGACGGGTCGTCCCTCTTCCTTCCGACAAGTTGGTTCCTTCCACCAACCCCGTCCCCGGATAGACAAGGGCAGTCAACGGGGAGGGAATGTTCGGGGAAGGCATCACCCATGGCAATCCGGTATCTTCATACCTCTGCTCCCGGGTCCACCCCTCCATTTTCACCACGTGCAATTCCGATTTCGGCACTTGCTGATCATTGATTAAAAGAGCCAATTCCCCGATCGTCATTCCGTGCACGAGCGGAATGGGAAACCGTCCCACGGAGGAGCGGAACGCCGGCTCTAACATCGGCCCCTCCACCCGTATTCCGCCAAGCGGATTGGGCCGGTCCAAAACATAAAAAGGTTTCTTTGACATTCCCGCGGCCTTCATCGCGTCCGCCATCGTGTAAAGATAAGTGTAAAACCGGGTGCCGGTCTCCTGCATGTCAAAGACAAGGACATCCACTTCTTGAAAGAGGGAAACCATTTCTTCCGGATTTTTCCCATACAAGTTTTCGAAAGGAACTCCCGTTTTGGGATCCACCACCGCAGCCGGTTCCTCTCCGGCTTGTTCAGCCCCGCGGACCCCGTGCTCCGGACCGAACACGTTTGTCACTTGAATCCCGCGGGCCAGCATCGCATCCAACGCATGCCGGTAATCCGGGGTGATGCTGGTCGGATTGGCGATCAAGCCCACCCGTTTTCCTTGAAAATCCTCCGGATTCCCCAACACTTTTTCCAATCCGGTGATCACCTTTTTTTCCTTGTTTTCCTGCACATGAAGACGGAAACAACCGGATCCGGCCAAAACCAACAGTACGATGCAAAAAAGCCCGATCCACTTTCTTCCCATTCGCCATCCCTCTTCCTGTCACAGATAGAAAAAGCCTCTTGTTCCCCGACAGAACAAGAGGGATTTGCTTCACTCTTTGTTTTCAATGGAGTAAATTTGTTCACCCGGTTTTCCGTAACCCATTTTATGTGCCAATTCCATCATGTAATCTTCCGATTTTAACTTTTGCACTTCCTGCTTTAACGTTTTCTGTTGTTCATAAGCCTGAGACAACTGCCTTTGTTTGTCGGCCAATTCTTTTTCCTGATCCCAGATGCGCACCTGCTGGATCACGCTTTGCGCCGCCGCCCAAACAATAAAGACAACCATGCATCCGAGCCAGATCAGCCGGCGCCTTTTGACGGCGGGGTGCAAAGGGCGTACGAATCGGGATTTGGATGCGGATTCCGGTTTTTTTCCGGTTTTTGCGGACCGCTGGATGAACAGCACATTATCTCTGCCGTGTTGATAAGCCATCTTTTCATTCACCCTTATCCCGGTTTTTATTCCACCATGCTTTGATTTTTCGGACTAGGGCCTTTCCTTTTTGAATCCTTCGGGAAAGCCAGGGTTCCAACCTGGCTTGAACAGGGCGAAGCAGGAAGAAAAACGGGGACAAAATCAGCTTGATGCATGCAGTGATTCCTTTCCAGATCAGGCCCGCCAACCGCCGGCATCCCCTGAACAAGAACCGGGCGGGCCTGAATATCAACAGGTGAAACAGCCGTGCGAGAAAGAAAAAAATCCGTTCCAAGATATGAAACAACATCCGGATTCCGCGAAGCACCGGGCGGCTTGCCCATTTAAAATAAATCAAAAAACCCAGGCATACCGCAACAAAGAAATAAAAGCGAAGCTCTCCCCAATTGCTCCAAAACAATAAACCAAATACCAAAACGGCCGAAACCATCCAATAAATGAGGTCAATGAGGGAAATCAACCACTTGCGAATCCGGAAACGGACCGTCAACACCCGGTAAAAATCAAGAATGATCCCGATAAAAAAACCGGAACCGAACATGAGAAGCATGGTAAACCATTGCGTTTGCAGCGTCACTTGAAAATCCGGCCCCAGACGCTTTTAACTTTTTCCTGTGCCGGCACAGGCATGTCCAAATAGCTCATGTCTGAAATTTGCCCTTCAATGGAAACCCTGCCCTGATCCAAATCCAGTGTTTTGATATGCAATCCTTGCCCTCTGATCCCCAGGTAGCCGTAATCGGTCTGAAGCAAAAACTCCTCGCTGTCAAAACTCTCCACACGGGTAACTCCGCTGACATCCAACGTGTTGCGGTTGGTCATCACGATCTCATGCGGAATCTGGTTAAAGGTTTCTTCCATATCACGTTCCCCCCTCTTGGTACATGATATGGACAAAATCTCCGTTTAGAACTGTTCCTGGGGATCTTTTTGTCCGCTGAGGCTTTCTTCGCGGATCAGGCTGAACATGCTCCCGGCATCTTCTTTGCGGACGGAATCCTGCAACTTCTCCACACGGACCGTCACCAATTTTTGCCCGAAACGAATTTGAATTTCGTCTCCCACGTGAAGAACCGTTCCTGCTTTGGCCGTTTTCCCGTTAATTTGAACCCGCCCTTCGTCACACACTTCCTTGGCCAATGTCCGTCTTTTCACCAAACGCGACACTTTCAAGAATTTGTCCAATCGCATGATGTCACCTTCAATCTTTTAACGTTTTCTTGAACAAAGAAAAAATTCCTGCCTGCAGCTGATCAATCATTCGCCTTTTTCCAGACGCTTGGCTTCATCCCACCAAGCATCCAATTCTTCCAAAGTGAAGTCCTCCCAACTTTTTTGGGACATCCTCACCTGGCTTTCAATGTAGCGGAAACGGCGCTCAAATTTAAAACAAGATCCGAGGAGAGCCAGTTCCGGTTGCACTTTGAGAAAGCGGGCGTAATTGACCAAAGCAAACAACACGTCCCCCAGTTCTTCTTCTTTTTCTTCCTGGGTTTTGGCTTCCGACACTTCTTTTAATTCCTCTTGCACCTTTTTTAAAACTTCCGCCGGATCATTCCAGTCAAATCCCGCTTTGGCCGCTTTTTTCTGCAGCTCGTAAGCTTTCATCAAAGCCGGGAAATGTGTGGGCACATCCTCCAGCAACGAGGAAGATTCCTCTTGCTTCTTCTCTTTTTGCTTCAACTGGTCCCAGGTCTGCTTCACATCTTCCGCCGTCTCGGCCTTTAAGGTGCCAAACACATGGGGATGGCGGCGGATCATTTTCTCATTCAAGTGGCGGATCACATCATGAATGTCAAACGTCCCCTCTTCACTGGCGATTTGCGAGTGCAACATCACTTGAAGCAACACATCCCCCAATTCCTCGGCCATTGCGTCGGAATCCTTTTCTTCCACCGCTTCCAAAAATTCATAAGCTTCCTCCAGCAGGTACGGACGCAAACTGTCATGGGTTTGTTTGCGGTCCCAAGGACAGCCTTCCGGGCTTCTCAAATGGCGGATCACTGCTTTTAAATACTCAAAGCGCGGGTATAAATCTTCCTCTTTCACCAGAGGAGGGAGATAAACGGAAGTCAAGTCGCTGAAAAGTTCCTTGCGATCCAATTCATACAAGGGGACTTCGGTGATCTGTTCCAATCCGTCGATCCCGCAAGCGGTGACAATCTTCACCGGGTGATCATCCGGATAAATTTCCATCAACGTCAATTTGACTTCGGAAGCGACAAACCGGCTGTATACCTGGGCGATCAAAAGATGATTTTCCGGATTCACCTTTCCTGAATCCAAATCCGTCCCATTGAGCAATTGAAACCCTTCAATGGGATCCACCTGCAAACGGGCAAAAAACGTTTCCAGGAAACTCACGCTTCCTCCGCGGACATCGATTTCCACCCCTTGTTCCTCCCTCTGATCGAGGAGCAACCGGACCGTCCGTTCCGCAACCATCGGGTGCCCCGGAACCGCATAAATCACCGTGGAATACTCTTTGGCCGCCTTCAGCAGCCGCCCGGCGATTTGATCATAAACCGCATCAAAATCATGATTCGATTCATAAACATCATCAAAAGTGGCAAAAGAAATCCCCTGTTGACTCAGCCACCCGGCAACCGGGATTTGCCGGGTCCGCAAAAAAACCGGGTTTTCCCCTTGTAATAACCGGAGCACTCCCAAAGACAACGATTCCTCATCGCCTGCACCCAAACCGACAACCACAATTTTTGCCATCTTTCTCCTCCTCTTGCGGATTCCTTCAAATCCGTTCTTTCTTCAGCCATCCCCATTTATCCAGGACCGGGACCAACTTTTTCCGCAGTTTCGGGACTTTCTCCAGATCCCTCCGCGTCCAGACCCCGAAGCGGAAAACGGCCCACGGGTAAACCATCACACCGACAAGCACCGACAATAAGGAAGCGGCCATCATGGCGACCCTGAATTCCAAAAAAGGAACCGCGACCAGCTGAACCAAAACCGACGTCACGTAAACAGCCGCCCCCATCCAGACCGCGGCCCATGCGGCCATCAACTCTTGCCTGGGGAACCATGATTTCCAACCGAAATGCTGTTTTATCTTCACCAGTTGCAAAACGGCCGTGCACAAAAAGGCAAGCACCGTTGAAAGGGCCGCCCCCCGGATATCCCAAAGGGGAATCAGCAGCATATTGAGTCCGACTTTCAAAACCATCCCCAAAGCCAAATAAACAGCGGGCAAATATACTTTTCCCAATCCCTGCAAAACTCCTGCCGATACAATCCACAAAGACGAGAGAACTCCGGACCATGCCAAAACAGCCAAGGCATCCGATCCCGCCCCGTCTTCATACAACATCACGTTGACGGGTCCGGCAATGACCATCAGCCCGACCGCAGCCGGAAGCCCCAAGCCCCAAGTCAACCGCAAAGCGAGGACGGCTTGCTCTTTCACTTCTTTTTCCCTTTGTTTGCTGACCAGATCCGAAATAGCCGGAACGATGGAAAGCGCGATTGCCGTGGCAAAAAACGAGGCAAACTGAACCAGAGGTTGTCCCCGGTCAAAAACGCCTTTCAAGCGAATGGCCTCTTCGGTTTCCCATCCCCGGTCCACCAGCAAATTGGCTACCGTGAAAGAATCGACCAAAGAAAACAAAGGGAGAATGAGCGAGCCGATACAGATCGGCAACGACAAGCGAAAAAGGGTTTTCATCACTTCAGCCGGCGGCTCGGTGCCGGAAGCGGCCGCAAAGCCGGCCTCTTTTTTGGGAACCGGCCGGGTTTTATGCCAATAATACAGCAATACAATCAGCGCCCCGACGGCTCCGGTGATGGACCCGAACACAGCCCCCGCACCGGCATAAACCACTCCCAATCCCACATCCATAAAATACCAAGAGAGAACAAGGATGGTCACAACCCGGATCAGCTGTTCAACCATTTGCGAATTGGCCGTCGGAACCATATTTTGCTGTCCTTGAAAAAAGCCGCGCATCACCGCCAGAAACGGCACGGCCAAAAGGGCAAAGGAAACGGTTTGAATCGGCAAAGTGAGCAAGTTACGGTTTCCCATCCATTCCGCGATTTGGCCGGCCCCAAAAAACAAAAGCAAAAAGGAAACCGCCCCCAGCAAGGACAAAGCTGTCAAAGAAACACGGAAAATTTGCGCGACTCCCGCCATTTGCCCGCGGGACCACTTTTCCGAGACCAGCTTTGAAATCGCGGCCGGGAACCCGGCGGTGGCCAGGATCAACAAAACACTGTACAAGGGATATACTTGCTGATAAACATACATCCCTTCATCGCCGGTAATATTTTGATAAGGAATTTTATAAACAGCCCCTAATATCTTCGAAAACAAAGCAGCCCCTCCCAAAATGGCCGCACCACGGATGAAGGACTGCCGGCTTTGCTCCATCATCTTCCAATTGCTCTCCTCTCCACGCTGCAATTGCTTTTCATTATACAAAAGTGCCGGAGGTTGGCAAAGAAAAAAGCAGGTACATTCACCTGCCCGACAAAGAATTGTTAATGTTCCATTTGTTTGGCCAGAAAAGTGGCAGCCGTGCTGGCCAGTTTTTCTTCCAATTCCCCCAACTTCCCTCCTTCTTTCTTGCTGAGGACGATGACTGCACCGATCGGATCGCCTCCCGCATTAATGGGAACAATGAGATAGGACTGATATTCTTCAGGCATTCCTTTGAATATCTCTGCAGTTCCCGGGTTTATTTCCAAATGAGTTCGTCTTTGATCCATACATGATTCCACGATTTCGCCAATGTTTTTCTCCAAATATTCTTTTTTGGATACACCTGCAACGGCAATCACATGATCCCTGTCACTAATAAGTGTGGGATAATGCATGTTTTCATACAATGCTTCGGAAAATTCCTGGGCAAAATCACCCAACTCGCCGATGGGCGAATACTTTTTTAAAATCACTTCGCCTTCACGGTCCACAAAAATTTCCAATGGATCTCCTTCTCGAATCCGCAATGTTCGTCGAATTTCTTTCGGAATGACAACACGCCCCAAATCGTCAATCCGACGAACGATGCCTGTTGCTTTCATAGAATGATTTCCTCTCTTTCTTATATATTTTTTAATAATTTCTGGTTTAATTTGTTTTATCAGCCATAGTATTTATTTTCTTCCAGCAGATTATGCAGACCTCCGGACATAAAAAAAGAGCCCCGGTGCGGCATAACATGCCACGGGCTCTTTTCCGGCAGTTCAGGATCCTTTTTGGTCATTGGAAAGAAGGGACTTAAAACCCAATTCTTCTTTGACCAGTAGATCATACACTTCCTGCCGTTTTTGCATTTTCACTTGTTCGTCCGCTTCGGCCACCGGCTTTTTCCCCCGGTCCAACACTTTTACGATATGAAAACCGTAATCGGTTTTAATCGGATCGCTGATTTGGTTGAGAGGCAACTCCCGGCATGCTTTGGCAAATTCAGGGACAAACTGGTCCGGTGTGCCTTCATAAATTCCGTTCGAATCTTTGGATCCGGGATCATCTGAATACTCCTTCACCAACTTCGCGAAATCGCCGCCGTTATCCAATTTTTTCTTGACTTCTTCCGCGCGTTTTTTCGCTTGTTCTTCCGTCCTTTTCGGCTGATCTTTCTGCGAACCGTCATTGATGGAAACCAACACGTGCTGTACTTTTACATAATCATACGTTTGCCCTTTCAATTGTTCGTCATAGTATTGGTTGACCCGGTGATACTCCACAAAAAACTGCCGTAATTGCGCTTTGTCAAACCCTTTTCCTTTGATCGCCTCATCCAGCGTTTGGGGCTTGTTTTGGCCTTGCTGCTGTTTCAGGCTGTCTTCGATTTGTTTGAGCGTTTCATCCGCTTGTTTGGCAAATGACGGATCATCTTTGATTTTGGTCAACATATACTGACGGGCCGCATACTCTTTCGCCAATTCCGTTTTTAATTCCTGATTATCCTTGACCGATGACATCATAAACGACAATTGGGGATCCAAATACGCAATGATGTTGATGTAGCGGTTCAAATCCCCTTCAACCACTTTGCCTCCCTTGTATTCGGCCACCACCTTTTTGCTGGTGGTGTCAAGCGGTTGAAATTCCATCGACTCGGCCGACTGCTCTTCTTCTTTGTTGTCTTTTCCCATCGCACAACCGGCAATGGCCGCGGAAAGAATCAGCACGAAGGCCAACGAACCAGCGATCCACTTTTTACTCAGTCGCATGTTGAACGGCTCCTTTCGGTTTGGGAACATCTTTATATTTTATCAGAAACTGTTCGATCATTTCTAATGCCTGTTTATGGGGCATCCCTTTGGTTTTGAAGATGATCCCGATCTTTTCTCCCGTCGAGAAACGAATTTTTCCCGGGAAATCCTGAGCGATTTCAAACAGCTTCTGGCCGTCAATTTGGTCATTTTGTTCCGGACGCAACCGGAGAATGATATCCCCGTCTTTCTGCTCAACCGATTCCATCCCGTACATGATGGCATAAGCTTTGATTTTGGAAATTTTTAACAACATTTGCACAGGATCCGGCAAATCCCCGAAACGATCCTCAATCTCTTCTTCCAAGTCAGTCACTTCATCCAATGTGGTGATGGCTCGGATCTTTTTATACAATTCAATTTTTTGTTTCTCATCACCGATGTATCCGGATGGCAAATAGGCGTCCACATTTAATTCGATGACCGGATCGGTTTCTTCCTTTGTGGACTTTTCCCCTTTCAACTCCTCAATCGCTTCCTTCAGCATCTGGCTGTAAAGCTCAAATCCCACGGTTGCAATATGGCCGTGCTGTTCGGCTCCCAAAATGTTCCCGGCTCCCCGGATGGATAAATCGCGCATCGCAATTTTAAATCCGGATCCAAGCTCGGTAAATTCTTTGATCGCCTGCAGCCGCTTCTCCGCGGTTTCAGACAACACTTTATCCCGTTGGTACGTAAAGTAAGCATAAGCAATGCGATTGGAACGCCCCACCCGTCCGCGCAACTGATAGAGCTGGGACAATCCCATCTTGTCGGCGTCATAAATAATCAATGTATTCACATTGGGAATATCCACACCGGTTTCAATGATGGTGGTGCTGACTAAAACGTCGTATTCCCCGTCCAGGAAGTCCAGCATCACTTTTTCCAGTTCGGATTCCTGCATTTGGCCATGGGCCACCGCCACCCTTGCTTCCGGAATCAAAAGCCGGATTTGATCGGCCATCTGTTCGATGTTGTGCACTTGATTATAGAGGAAATAAACTTGTCCGCCACGCGCCAGTTCCCGTTCCACCGCTTCCCGGACCAACGCCCCGGAGTATTCCAGCACGTAGGTCTGCACCGGGAACCGGTTTTCAGGAGGCGTTTCAATGACAGACAGATCGCGCACACCCATCATGGCCATGTGCAGGGTGCGGGGAATCGGTGTCGCCGATAACGTCAACACATCAATATTGTGCTTCAGCTGTTTGATTTTCTCCTTGTGTTTCACGCCAAAGCGTTGTTCCTCGTCGATGATGAGAAGCCCCAAGTCTTTGAACTGGACATCTTTGGATAAAAGACGGTGCGTGCCAATCACGATGTCCACCGTTCCTTTTTTCAGCCCTTCCATCGTTTCTTTCTGTTCTTTCCGGGTGCGGAACCGGCTCAACACATGAATTTGTACCGGGAAGTCAGAAAAACGCTCACGAAAAGTCTCATAATGCTGTTGAGCCAAAATGGTGGTCGGAACCAACACAGCCACCTGCTTGCCGTCCATCGTCGCTTTAAACGCTGCACGGATGGCCACTTCCGTTTTTCCGTATCCCACATCCCCACACAACAGGCGGTCCATCGGCTGGCTTCGTTCCATATCCTTTTTGATCTCTTCCACTGAACGCAACTGATCCGGCGTTTCTTCATAAGGGAACATCGCTTCAAACTCTCTCTGGTAAGGCGTATCTTTCGAAAAGGCAAAGCCTTTGGCCTGTTGCCGCTTGGCGTATAATTCGATCAAATCCTGGGCGATATCCTGCACCGAAGACCGGACTTTGTTTTTCACCTTGCTCCATTCGCTGCCGCCCAGACTGTAAACCTTCGGCGTTTTTTCCTCGCTGCCGACATATTTTTGCACTTGGTCGATCTGCTCCACCGGCACATAAAGCTTGTCGTTTCCGGCATACTGGATGTGCAGATAATCCTTGTGCATGCCACCGACTTCCAGTGTTTCAATACCGATGTATTTCCCGATTCCGTGATTGACGTGAACCACGTAATCCCCGGGCTTTAATTCTTGGTAATCTTTGATTTTTTCGGCATGATCCATCTTGGCATGGCGCCGGGTCCGCCGTTGCTTTTGCGTAAACACTTCGCTTTCGGTGATCACTGCAAGCCGGACCGGGTTCATCTCAAAGCCGTTTTGCAAATTGCCCAGGCAAATCACGGGTTTTCCCGGCAAAGGAACCTGGTCGGACAAATCTTTGGCCGCATTCATTCCGTAATCATTCAGCACCCTCTCCAGACGATCCATCCGCTCTTCGCTGCTTGCCAAAAACACCACACGGTAGTTGGCTTTTTCCCAACGTTCCCATTCGGTCTTCAACACATGCATTTGCCCGTGAAATTGCTGCATGCTGCGGCACACCATCTGGATCACATTTTGCGGCTTGATTGCGGGAATCTTCCGCATGAACAAGGAAAGATAAATCCGCTGGTGGTCCTTTTTTTCAACCACTTCATCAAAAGAAAAGGATATTTTCAGTCCCGGCAACAGCTCTCCCTGTTGCAACAAGACGGTCTGCCATTCCCCTTCTTCCCTTTCCATCTGCCGGGCACTTTCAATGATCCGGTTCGGTTCATCCAGGATGACCAACGTGTCCCGGGGCATGTAATCCACAAGGCTTTGGCACTCGGGATAAATTTGTGAGATATACTTGTACATGCCGGTAAAGTAAGTGCCGTTTTTCAATTGTTCAATATCATAACCAATCGATTGATTTAATTTTTCCCTCAGTTCAGTCTCTTTGGTGACGCTTAACCGTTCCCCCAACTTTTTTTCCACTTTTTCGCCCGCTTGATACAACTGATCTGCCGATGCAAACAGTTCTTTGGCCGGAGAAATGGTCAATTCCTCCCATTTGTCAAAGGAACGCTGATCCGACACGGAGAAGGGACGGATGGAATCCACTTCGTCGTCAAACCACTCCACACGGACCGGATTTTCAAAGTAAACGGGATAAATGTCCACAATGCCGCCACGCACACTGTATTCACCGGGTTTTTCCACCATTTCCACCCGCTGGTATCCCACATTCACCAGCCGCGTGAGCAACGAATCAATTTCCTGAACCTGCCCCACCTTCAACGTGGTATAGTTTTCCGCAAACACTTTTTTCGGCAAAAACAATTTGCGCAAGCCGGAAAACGGGACCACAAGCACCCCGTTGAAACCATGAATCAAACGGGTTAACACACCGATTTTTTCTCCCAATGTCTCCTGTCCGGCCACGGCAATTTCGGTGGTGACCAACTCATTGGCCGGGTACAGCAAAACTTCATCCTTTGACAAGATTTCCTGCAAGTCTTCGGCCGCTTTTTGTGCCTGATTCAAATTATGGCAAACCAACAGGACGGGCCGTTTCACTTCCTGGAACAGCGCAGCGACATACAACATGCGGGCGGTGCCTGACAACCCGGCAACCAACTGCTCTTTCAACCCGGTTTTAATACCTGTTACCGTTGACTGAAAATCTTGATCCTGCTTAAATATATGCGTTAACGGTATCAACAGTTGTTCCTCCCCTTTTTTCCATCAGTCTACAGGTCAAATAGAAAAGAAGCCTTAGCTATCAACAGCCAAGGCCGTTTTTTCATTATAATCAGAAAAATATCCGCCATTATTCCTAATGAAAGAGTGAAGGATACAAAACCCGTTCCGGATCTTTTTCCAATACCTCTTGACATGACTCACAAGTCACTTTCACCAATTGGTTTCCTTCAACATCACTGGTTATTATATCTTCCCGTTCTTCCGGGGTCAACTGATCAAACCCCAACTGGGATTCGGTTACCCTTGAAGAATCGATTCTTCCGATCGATTTTTGACAATGTCGGCAAATATAATGTATGGCCATGAAAATGCCTCCTGCCTCTTTGTGTTAGTCATAGTATCGGCTTTCAAACAAAAAATATTCAACTTCGCTCATGCATCCATGGCCATACCCAAACAACATTTATTTCCGCACATTAAACTGGTTCATCGCATGCAAAAAGTCCGTCTTCACCCATTCATTCACTGCTTCTTTGGCACGGTCAACGGCATCCAGCACCGTTTCCAATTCTTCCTGGCGAAACGGGGACATAACGTAATCCGGAACCGAAAGATTTCCCGCCGGCCGGTCAATGCCGATCTTGATCCGCTTAAATTGATCCGTTCCCAAATGGCGGATAATGGATTTCATCCCGTTGTGCCCGCCTGAACTTCCTTTTAACCGCAAGCGGATTTGCCCGCATGGCAAATCGAGATCGTCGTAAATGACGCACAAATCCTCCAAATCCAGTTTTAACCAATCCAATGCCGGCTTCACCGATTCCCCGGACAAATTCATATAGGTCATCGGTTTCAATAAAATGACTTTCTCCCCGTTGACAAAGCCTTCGCCCACTTCGCCTTTCCACTTTTCTTTCCCCAAGGGGATTCCCCATTGTTCGCTCAGTTGATCAATCACCCAAAAACCGACATTATGGCGTGTCCGCGTATACTGTCGCCCCGGGTTTCCCAAACCGACTATCAGCTTCATCCTGTACCACCAACTTTCCCTGTACTCATCTCAATCTTTTTTATTTTATCATGGAATCGTGAAAAAGGCGCAACCGGTAAGGATTGCGCCTTTTTCTTCATTTTGTTTCTTCCTCATCTTTATCTGTATCAACGGCTGTTTCTTCGTTGTCAATGTCTTCGCTTTTGGCAGGAGGCACGACCGTGGCCACAGTTGTTTCCGGTTCGAAATGAAGCAGTTCCACCCCGTCTGGCATTTTGATGTCTTTTAACAAGAGGGAATCCCCCACCTGCAGATGGGATACATCCACATCAATGGATTCCGGAATATCAGACGGCAATGCTTTCACCTCGACCAAGCGGAGATGCTGTTCCAAAATCCCTCCGCTTTTCACGCCGGCCGCTTCCCCTGTCAGGTGAACAGGCACCTCGACATGCAAAGGTTCATTCATTTCCACTTTGAGAAAGTCAATGTGCAAAATGGAAGATTTGATCGGGTCTTTCTGGATGTCTCGAACCATTACTCGATGCGTCTTGCCTGCTACGTTTAAATCCACAAAACCATTCGAGTGAACATGTTTTTGTGCTTCACTGTAATCCACCGCAAGCTTTACCGGATCCAATCCCTTTCCATATAAAATCGCCGGAATTTGTCCTTGTTTTCTCAAGGCATTCAAAGATCCGGTCTTTTCCCTTTTTACTGCTGTAATGGCATTCGACATTTCCATATCCCCCTTCTATAAGAGGGAATATAACCTTTTTCGCCGCGATCTAAACCTCATTTTGGAAAATCACATGTTGAAAGCCATTACAAAAAGAAACTTTGTGCCGGATCCCGCCTCAGTCGAACAACTTGCTGACCGATTGCTCATTGTGAACCCGCCGGATGGCTTCACCGATCAACTCCGCCACCGAAAGAACGGTAACCTTGTCCAGTTGTTTATCCTTCGAAAGTGGGATGGTGTCCGTCACCACCATCTCGGTGATGTTGGAGTCGCGAATCCGTTCAATGGCCGGTCCCGAGAAAACAGGGTGGGTACAACATGTGTATACTTCTTTGGCTCCGTATTCAAGCAAGGCATTGGCGGCCAGGGTAATGGTTCCTGCCGTGTCAATGATGTCATCAATGATGATCGCCGTTTTTCCTTTGACATCACCGACAATGTTCATCACTTCCGCCACATTCGGCTCCGGACGTCTTTTGTCGATGATCGCAATCGGAGATTCCAACCGTTCGGCGAGACGACGGGCACGAATCACTCCGCCGTGGTCGGGGGAGACAACCACCACATCCCCCAGATTTTTTTTGATAAAATAATCGGCCAAAATCGGGACACCCATCAGGTGATCCACAGGGATGTCAAAGAAACCTTGGATTTGTGTCGCATGCAAATCCATCGTGATCACCCGGTCCGCACCGGCTGTCTCAATCAGATTGGCAACCAGTTTGGCGGTGATGGGATCCCGGGCCCGGGTTTTCCGGTCCTGCCTTGCATATCCGTAATAGGGAATCACCACATTGATGGTGCCGGCCGAAGCACGGCGCAAGGCATCCACAAAAACCAACAGTTCCATCAGGTTTTGGTTCACCGGATTGCATGTGGATTGAATCACATACACATCCGAACCGCGCACGCTTTCATCCAGCTTTACATGAATCTCTCCATCGCTGAATTTACCCACATGCGCTTTTCCGAGAGGAATATTCAAATGATCGCAAATGGCATTGGCAAGTTTCGGGTTGGAATTGCACGTAAAAACTTGTAGACGAGGGCTTACCGTAGACATAGAAATTTGTTCCTCCAATTTTATCATTTCTTCACACGCTTTGCTTTTATTTTATCCGCATAGCCGGACTTGTTTGTCTGACGCTCCCGCGCAATGGCCAAAGCTTTTTCAGGCACATCGTCCGTAATGGTGGAACCGGCCGCCACATAAGCGCCTTGTTCAACTGTAACGGGTGCCACCAGATTCACATTGCATCCGATAAACGCATCATCCTCAATCACGGTTTGATGCTTGTTCACACCATCATAATTCACGGTGATCACACCGCAACCGATGTTCACTTTCTTGCCAACTTCGGCATCGCCGACATAAGCCAGATGGGAAATCTTGGTACCTTCACCGATTTTGGCTTTCTTCAGATCAATGAAACAACCGACTTTGGTCCGGTTTCCGAGTTCGGTTTTCGGCCGCACCAGGACATAAGGACCTACTTTGGCCTCTGATCCGATCCTGCTGTCTTCCAGGACGGCATAACGGATATTGGTTCCATCGGCAACCTCCACATCGGTCAGATCTGCTTGCGGACCAATATGGCAGTCTTCCCCAATCACGGTTTTCCCTCTTAAAAATGTTCCCGGTTCGATCACCGTATCGGCTCCGATTTTCACACCGGCTTCAATATAAGTGTTTGCCGGATCGACAATCGTCACACCATTTCGCATGTGTTCTTTAAGCAAACGCTGCTGCATCCACCGATTGGCTTCTGCAAGCTGGATCCGGTCATTGACTCCCATTGCTTCTTCTTGGTCCCCGATCACTTGTGCACCGATGGTTTCCCCTTGATCACGCAAAATGGATAATACATCAGGAAGATAGTATTCACCTTGGGCATTATCGTTATTGACCAGCGACAAAACGGAAAAAAGCTTTTGATTATCAAAACAATAAGTGCCGGTATTCACTTCGCGGATTTCCCGTTCGGCATCCGTGGCATCTTTATGTTCGACGATGCGATCCACCTGCCCGTCCTCGCGCCGGACCACCCGTCCGTAACCGGAAGGATCATCCATGATGGCTGTCAAAACTGTGGCAGCCGCTTTGGTTTCCTGATGTTTCTCAATCAATTTTTGGAAGGTTTCCGCTGTGAAAAGAGGATGGTCCCCGTTTAACACCAGCGTGATTCCTTCTTCATTTTCCAACAAGGACCGGGCTTGCATCACCGCATGAGCGGTTCCGAGTTGTTCCTCTTGTTCCACAAAATCAACTTGACCGCTCAAATGCTCTTTCAATGCCTCTTTTTGATGCCCCACCACCAAAATGGTTTTTTCAATCGCCAGCCGGTTCAATTGACCGATAATGTGATCAATCATAGGTTTTCCACAAACCGGATGCAATACTTTATGTTTTTTGGATTTCATACGGGTTCCTTTTCCCGCGGCCAAAATGACTGCATACACATGTTGTTGCATAACCCAAGTTCCCCCGTTTCTCAAAACTTCCTCCCTGAATATATCCCAATTGGTATGGGATTGCAACCAATCCCCTTTGAACATCGTATAAAAACGAATGCCCATCCCCATTATAATCAAAAACCTTTGCCGGCAACGAAAAAATCACCCATTCCGTTTCGGGAATGGGTGATTTTTTATACATCCACTTGCAACGCTTTATTCGGATCGGTTTGAGACTCCATCTCTCCGGCACGGTGATACTCGGCCAGTACCGCGGATTCGATCTTCTCACGGCTCATCGGAGAAATGGGATGGGCAATATCGCGAAACTCCCCGTCAGGAGTACGTTTGCTCGGCATTGCCACAAACATACCGTTATTTCCCTCAATCACACGAATGTCATGCACGACAAATTCACTGTCAAACGTGATGGATGCGATGGCGCGCATTCTTCCCTCACGGTTGACTCTGCGAAGACGAATATCGGTAATTTCCACTAAATCCCACCACCTATTTTACAATGATGACTAAATTTGCTTATTTTTACTATTCTAGGCAGTGGGATTAAATCCTTCCACGAATGGATAAATTGACCAAATTTTCTTTTTTATCCATTTTTCTTTGCAATCACTTCTATTTCAATCAACACGTCTTTCGGCAAGCGGGACACTTCCACACATGAACGTGCCGGTTGGTGTTCTTTGAAGTACCCGCCGTAAATTTCGTTCACGGTCTGAAATTGGTTCATGTCTTTAAGAAAGATCGTGGTTTTCACCACTTGCTCCAAACCGCTTCCGGCGGCTTCCAGAACCGATTTGACGTTTTCCAGCACTTGCCGGGTTTGTTCTTCGATTCCTCCCCCGACGAGTTCCCCCTCCGGAGTGAGTGGAATTTGCCCGGACGTAAAGATCCATTCACCGGTTACCACCGCTTGCGAATAAGGACCGATTGCTTGGGGCGCTTTTTCTGTTTGTACTTTTTTCAACATGGTCATCGCTCCTTCCTGTCATCAAAAACATTTCCCACTTCCACTTGAACTTTCCTCTTTTTCACATCGATTTCCGTCACTTTGGCCAGTGACACATAGTCATCCACCAACCGGTTCTCGGCAGGCTGTTCCAACATCACTCCGACTCCGACCACTTCTGCTTTGAATTCATTCAACAAATCCATCAGTCCCCGAACCGTGCCCCCGGCTTTCATAAAGTCGTCAATAATGAGGACACGGGCTCCTTCAGACAGGCTCCTTTTGGATACGGATAACTGGCGCAACCGTCTGCTGGAACCCGAGACGGTGTGTACGGTCACGACGGAACCTTCGGTGACGCGGTAATCGTAACGGGCAATGGTGACCGGAACCCCCAACAAGGCCGCCGTGGCGTAGGCGATGGGAATTCCTTTGGTCTCGACGGTTAACACCGCATCGATGTTTTGTTCCTGAAACACCGTGGCAAAAATCCGGCCGATCTGATTCAGGAAAAAGGGGTCTCCCAACAGATCAGACAGATACAAAAAACCGCCCGGCAAAATGCGTTCGGGACTGGATAATTTTTCGCACAGCTCTTGCACGACCTTCCGGGCATGTTCCACCCCAAACCCCGGGATATAACGGACACCGCCGGCCGCACCGGCCACTGTCTCCAATTTGCCGTTTCCCTCCGAACGCAACACTTCATCGATAATATCCAAATCTTCACTGATGGAGGATTTTGCCGCTTTATACTTTTCCGCAAAAACGGTCAGAGGAATCAATCGATAGGGATTAAACAGCAGTTGGCGGATCATATCGGTTAATCGTGCACTCCGTTTCCACTTTTCCATTCACTACCTCCGAAAAATCGAATGATATCGACCGAAATATATCATTTTGTTCGTTTTTCTTCAAGCAGCGGAACCTGTTTTTTCCCCAACATTCTCACGGCAAACACTTGTTGGCAAAAGCCTTTCAAACTGTTTACAATCCGTTTGGCCCTCTGTTCCTGCTTCACCAGCCCGAATACGGTGGGGCCGCTCCCGGACATCAACACCCCGTCCGCACCAAAGCGCTGCATTTTTTCTTTTATTTTTTTCACGGTGGGGTACATGTGATGAGTCACCGGTTCCAAAACGTTTTCCAGGTTTCGGACAACGGATTCATAATCCTGTCGTTTGAGTGCCTCGATCATCTTTTCCGTTTGCGGATGATGATCGATTTGGTCCACTTTCAGGTTTTGAAAAACATCCGCCGTGGATACGCCGTGTCCCGGTTTGGCCAAAACAACCCAACATGGCGGAGGAGCCGGAAGCGGCGTCAACTTTTCCCCTCTTCCTTTTGCCAGTGCGGTGGTGGAATAAACGCAAAACGGGACATCGGAACCGATTCCGGCCCCGATCTCTGCCAATTCCTCCAAACTCCACCCCAAATTCCACAATTGATTCAACCCTCTCAAGACCGCCGCGGCATCGCTGCTTCCTCCCGCCAAGCCGGCGGCAACCGGAATCTGTTTATCGATGTAAATATGTACCCCTTGGGAAATTCCCGCTTTTTCCCTCAACAATACCGCCGCACGGTAAGCAAGGTTCCTCTCATCCCGCGGGACAAATCCGGAACTGGAATCCACGGTGATTTTTGAGTCCGGTCTTAAAGAAAGATCCACCCTGTCGTACAAATCCACGGTCGTCATGACCATCTCCAATTCATGATAACCATCCGGACGTTTATATAGCGCATCCAATGTCAAATTGATTTTTGCTGGTGCTTTGACTGATATAAACAAGATTGATTCCCTCCAATTTTCACACGGTCGCCATCCGTAAATTCCGGCACATGATTTTACTATTTTATCATGTTATGCGTCCGGACTAGTAGGTGGGAACAAATATTTTCCCGCAAAAAAAGAGGCTCTCGGGATGTGAGAAGCCTCTTTAAATCAGGGTGTCCCCGGTTTCACCTTGAACCTTGCTGTTTTAAATACTCTTCCGCAAGCTGAACCGCTCTTTTCACCATATTCCCGGCATCACGGGTGGTGATTCCACCCCATCCTTCGCGTTTGACCACATCATAAAAGCCAAGATCTTTTGCCAGTTCATACTTAAAGCTTTCAGACATGATTCCGCGCCGACGAGCCAAACGATCTCCTCCTTTGGGTCAGAGCAAATGGTTCAAGGGCAAAACACAGGGCTTTCTTATTATGCACCAAGCACCCGTTATGTAATCGCTTTCAAAGGTATGGAAAAAAAGAACACATCGGGATGTGTTCATATTTATTGCGCAGATCTTACATATTTCACGGGAATTTGTTCATTCTCCCCGCTGTAAACCGTCAATTCAACGGATTCCGTCAGTATATCTGCATAGCTGTAAGAAACACGGCTGAAAGCGTGATCCTCATCCAGCTTGACAACGAACACAGAAGGATATGTCTCTTCTAAAATGCCAGTTCGCTCAATGGTCTTGCGGCGTCCGCTATTGGCTTTAAGGCGAATTTTTTGCCCGATGAAACCATCCAGAGTGCATTTGATTTCAGATAAAGCGTTTTTGCCCATTGTACGACCACCTCACTTGTAGTCGATTATACTACAAGCGAAGTGAAAAGTCAAATTTTGTATTATAGCAAGGGGACAACATTTTTGTCAATAATCTTTTCGTATATTTATTCCGTTTTTTCTCATTTGGTAAACCGGTCGGCCACCGCGCTGGCAGCATAAGATTCCGGTTTGATTTTCGCCGTGTATCCAACGGATGTCACCCATCCGACCACTTCTTGAATCAACTTCCTCGTTTCCCCTTGTTGTCCGACATCAAGATGGATTTCCATCGGGATATCCACAAAGAATCCAAAGAAGCCGTTTTTCTTCAACGTTTCAACGGCTTTCAAACTGTATTCTGTTTCCCGGTAGATCCGGTAACGCAAGTCACGAATGGCGTCATGGCGATATTTCGTGTAAAAGAAAATCGCCCCTTTGCCAATCCGCTGCACAATGAGCGCCGTGACAAAAATCGTTTCATTCTCCCGGGTTTGCGAATCGGTTCCGATCACCACTTTATATTGGGCATCCGGATCCGCTTGCAGATATCCCCGGATATCCATGATCATTTCATTTAAGTTTCTTCCACCTTTTCTCGGATGATAAAATTTCACGGAACAACCTCCATCGATTCAGGGTATGGTTGATCCGAGACTCCGTTGGTTAAAAAGATATCTTTTTCCGATCAAGCACTTCAGCCAAGACTGCAAATTCTTCCAAATCCAATGTTTCTGCGCGTCGTTTCGGATCAATTCCCGCTTCAGACATCCATTTCTCCAGCTCTTCTTTTGAAACGGAAGACAACAAATGGGAATGAAGCGAATTCAACAGGGTTTTCCGACGCTGATTAAAAGCGGCCCGGACCATTTTGAAAAAGGCTTGTTCATCCGGAACCCGCACCTTCGGCTCTCTTCTCAGCGTCAAACAAACCACTTTGGAATCAACCTGCGGCCGCGGAACAAACACATGGCTCGGAACCCGCCCCACTTCTTCGACTTCTGCATAATACTGCACAAGAACCGACAAAGAACTGTAATCTTTGGTTCCCGGTGCCGCTTTCAGCCGGTCCGCCACCTCTTTTTGGATCATGATGACAATATTTGCAAGCGGCAGCCGTTCTTCGAGCAAGCGGATCAAAATCGGGGAAGTGACATAATAAGGCAGGTTGGCCACCACATGAAGGGTGCCGGCATCCCCGAAATGTTCAGCAACCACTTTTTTCAAATCCACTGTCAGTGCATCTGCATTTATTATTTCCACATTGTCATCATTTTGAAACAAATCTTCCAAAACGGGGATTAAACGTTGGTCGATTTCGATGGCCACCACTTTTCCCGCCACCTGTGCCAAACACTCCGTCAAAGCCCCGATTCCCGGCCCGATTTCAATGACCCCGGATTTTTTGGTCAGCGAAGCCGCATGGATAATCTTGTCCAATACATGGGGATCGGTTAAAAAATTTTGCCCCAGGCTCTTTTTCAGTTGGATTTGGTGTTCACTGAGCAATTTTTTCGTTCTTGCTGAAATCGGCTTTTCTTTCATTGTTTGCTTCCTTTCTTCTTCAGATAATCCAGCGCTTCTGAAATTTCTTCCCTGGTGATGCGCAAAACATGCAGCCGCCGGTAAAATTGTTTGGCATTGGCATAACCGATGCCGAGCCGTTCGGCCACCTGCTCCCGCAGTTTCCGGGAACCGGCATCACCGGCAAATCCCAAGTCCATATATTCTTCCCATGTCAGCGGAGGCTGCACCGTTTCCTCTTTTTGCTCCGTACGGACTTTGCTCAAAGCTTCGATGATATCCTCCGCCTTGGCATGTTCAATTCCGATTTTGCGGTTTCCTTTCGCTTTTTTGGGGGATAAAAAAGCATGTTTGGCCCCGGGCACTTCCCTGGCAATTTTCTTGCGGATCTGTTCGCCGGCATAATCCGGGTCGGTAAAGATAATGACTCCCCGTTTCTGTTGGGCCCGTTTGATTTCAGCCAGCACATACGGCTCCAATGCCGAACCCTGTGTCTCAATCGTATCGGCTTCGACCGCTTTTTGGATCGCGATCGTATCATTTTTTCCTTCGACAACAATCACTTCATATACTTTCACACGTTCTCTTCCTCTCGCTCCACATTTCCGAAAAAAGGCCAATGAGGAATGCACCTTCCCATTGGCCCGCAAAAACATTATTCTAATTTCCTTCATCAATTCCAAAAAGGCGAAAAGCGTTTTGCATGGTGATTTGAGCGAGCTCTTCCAAAGACATCCCCCGGATTTCGGCGATTTTTTCGGCAACGAGCCGGACATAGCCGGTCTCGTTTCGTTTTCCCCGGTAGGGATGGGGAGCCAAATAAGGACAATCGGTTTCAATGAGCAGACGGTCCAAGGGAACATGTTCCGCGATTTTTTGGGGAAGCTTGCCGTTTTTAAATGTGACAGGTCCTCCCAAACCGATCATGAAGTTCAAGTCAAGACATGCTTCCATAACCGAAAGGTCTCCGCCGAAGCAATGCATCACGCCTCCGACTTCTTCGGCATGTTCTTCCTTTAAGATCCGCACCACGTCCTCATCCGCATCCCGGTTGTGAATAATGATAGGCAATCCCGTTTCTTTGGCAATGGCGATCTGTTTGCGAAAAACCTCTTGCTGCACATCTTTGGGGGAAGTGTCCCAATGGTAATCCAGTCCGATTTCCCCAAAAGCCACCACTTTCGGATGCCGGGCCATCGACTTGATCCACTCCAAATCCTCCGCGGTGCAATCCTTCGCCTCGACGGGATGCCAACCGACAGATGCATAAATGAAGGGATAAGTTTCCGCCAGCTGAAGGGTTTGCCGGATGGTTTCCCGGTTATACCCCACATTCAGCATGTATTTTACCCCATACTCCTCTCTCGCCCGCTCAATGACTTGTTCCCGGTCTTCGTCAAATTTCGGATCATTCAAATGGGTATGTGTGTCAAACAACATCACACGCCTCACCCTTTCCGGTTACTGCTTACCCTGTTGTGTCAAAAAATGCATCCGGTCCAGCGGCCAAATGATCAAATCGGCACGGCCGACCACCGCATCGATTTTCACCGGGCCGATTCTGCGGCTGTCCTTGCTGTTGTTCCGGTTATCCCCCAGCACATAAATATGTCCTTCGGGCACCGTGACTTCTTCTTCCATGTTGAAATTCATGGGTTCATAAATATAAGGTTCTTCCAACGGTTTTCCGTTTCGGTAGACCTTGCCGTCCTTGATGGCAATCTGGTCCCCGGGCAAGCCGATCACCCGTTTGATGAAATCCCGCTTTTCATCGGTATGGAAGACCACGATATCCCCGTAATCGGGCTGGTCAACACGGTATATCAACTTGTTGACGATCAACAGCTCATCGCCTTGCAAGGTGGGTTCCATGGATGCCCCGTGCACCTCATAGGGCACAAACAAAAAGGTGCGGATGCCCGCAGCGATGATCACGGCCAAGGCAATGGCCACAACCCATTCCAACACCTTGTACCATTCACTGGACGAACTTTTTGTATCCGCCATCCGATCGTCCTCCTATCTCCGTTACGGAAGGCATGCCGGTTTATTTGATTCTCGTGCCGTTCGGAATGTCCCCGGATACGGTCGCAAGCACCAGGCGGTCTCCTTCCGAGGCGGCCAAAATCATGCCTTCCGACAATTCACCGCGCAATTTCACCGGCTTCAAGTTGGTGACACAAATCACTTTCATTCCCTTTAACTCTTCCGGTTGATAGTGTTTGGCAATCCCCGAGACCACTTGTCTTTTTTCCGATCCCAAATCAAGTTGCAATTTTAACAGCCGGTCTGCTTTTTTAACCGGTTCCGCTTCGAGCACTTCCGCCACATGAAGTTCCACTCTGGCGAAGTCGTCAATGGAAATCAGACCCTCTGTTTTTTTCTGTTTTTCTTCTTTTTTCTCCTCTTTTTGCTGCACTTGTTGCGTGTTCCCGATCATTTTTAAGATCTCCTCCACTTCGCTTTTTACATCCAGCCGTGGGAAAATCGGCTGACCTTTTTTGGTTTTCGTTCCCGGCTTTAATGCCCCGAAGGTGTACAAGCTGTCCCAGGTGGTCAGATCCGCATCCTCAATCCCCAATTGTTCCCACATTTTGGCCGGGGCCTGGGTCATAAAAGGCTGAATCAGGATGCTGACCATTCTTAATTCTTCCAGAAGATGGTAAAGAACAGAACCCAAGGTGCTCCGTTTTTCTTCATCTTTGGCCAGATTCCACGGCTGGGTCGCTTCAATATAGCGGTTTCCGAAACGAACCAGCTCCCAAATGGCCGAAAGGGCAACCGAAAACTGCAATTCTTCCATGGCTGCTTCAACTTTATGTACCGTTTCACGGGCTTTTTCAACCAGTTTTTGGTCATATTCGGTTGCATTTTCCACCCGTTCCGGCACAATCCCGTCAAAGTACTTGTTCAACATGGCCAAGGTGCGATGCAATAAATTCCCCAAGTCGTTGGACAAATCGGCATTGGCCCGTTCCACGAATGCTTCCGGTGTAAAAACCCCGTCAGCTCCAAACGGAACCTCACGAAGCAAATAATAGCGCACCGCGTCCAGCCCGTACCGTTTGATCAACGGAATCGGATCAATCACGTTTCCTTTGGATTTGGACATTTTTTCGCCCATCACTTGGAAAAATCCGTGCCCGAACACTTTCTTCGGCAAAGGAAGCCCCAAAGCCATCAGGAAAATCGGCCAGTAAATGGTGTGAAAACGGACAATGTCTTTACCCACCAGGTGAACATTGGCTGGCCAGTACTTTTCAAACCGGGCTTGTTGCTCTTCATCATCAGACAGATAACCGATGGCCGTAATATAGTTGGTGAGCGCATCCAGCCATACATAGACCACGTGTTCCGGATCGCTGGCAACGGGAATTCCCCAGTCAAACGTCGTCCGCGAAATGCTGAGATCTTCCAACCCGGGCTTGATGAAGTTTTGAATCATTTCATTCTTCCGGGATTCTGGTTGAATAAAATCCGGGTTTTCGTCATAAAAGGTAAGCAGTTTGTCGACATACTTGCTCATCCGGAAAAAGTAACTTTTTTCCTTGATCTTCTGGATGTCCCGGCCGCAATCCGGGCATTTTCCGCCTTCCGCCTGGCGATCGGTGAAAAAGGATTCACAGGGGACACAATACCATCCTTCATATTCCCCCAGATAAATATCCCCCTGATCCAACAGTTTCTGAAAGATCTTTTGCACCACTTTTTTATGGCGGGGTTCCGTGGTCCGGATGAAGTCATCGTATGAGATATCCAAGGCACCCCACAACTTTTGGATGCCGGCAACAATCTCGTCGACAAACGTTTGGGGATCTTTTCCGGCCGCTTCCGCACTTTTTTGGATTTTCTGCCCGTGCTCATCGGTTCCGGTCAGGTACATGACATCATAACCGCGCAACCGTTTGTACCGGGCCATGGCATCCCCGGCCACCGTTGTATAGGCATGCCCGATGTGCAAATGGCTGTTTGGATAATAAATCGGCGTAGTAATATAGAAAGTTTTCTTTTTGTCTCCCATCTTGGCAACCCCTTTCCGTCCAATCAGACTTGGTTTCTATGTGAAATAAAAAATCCCGTCCACGTTGGGACGAGATCCGGTCTCGCGGTACCACCCAATTTGGCTTCATCGCACAAGAAAAGGCGATCACCCACTCTGCTCCCGTAACGCGGGAAAACGTTCTCTCCTACTGGGGACAACGGTCCGGTTCAAAGAGAATACTCAGGGGCCATTTCATCGGCTTCCGCTATGCCGGCTTTCACCTGTCCCGGCTCTCTGTCGATAGCTTTCACCCACTACTCATCCCCGTCATCGAATCGCGTGTTTAATTTGTCATATAATTATACATCACAAAAAAGTCCTTGAAAAGCTCCGGTTCCTGTCTCCTAGTTTGAACCGGATCCTCCGTTTTTAAACTTTCAAACCTTCGCCACGGTCGTACCGGACTGCAAAAGGCGTTTCATGTTTTGTCAATTTTCCGGTTCGGGAAAGGCGTTCCAGTTCCTGCCTCAACCGGTGCACATCCCAGTTCAGTCCGCATTCCTGATTAACCCGGTCCAACACTTGCATCAGGTCGGTTTCAAACACCGGCAAAGATTCCGTCAGCGTATCCAGCAATTTTTGGTCTTGTTGTGCGGAAAACCGTTTCAGCTCGTCAAACGGATTGGCCAGATGCGGACTTTGGGTGTAGGCGGCACGAATCCGGATAAACACCGTCCGCCCAAAAGCGGCCGACGAAACAAACGTGTCCCCCGAACGCAAATAAGGAAGCCGCTTTCCTTCTTCCGGGGTCAAATCCGTTTCTTCCCGCAAAGTGGCAATATCCGTGGCCCGAACGGTCCGGAATACGAATTTGGTGTTCAGCTGGGCGGTAATGGTCTCATCCAGCAATGTCGGGCGTTGCGTGGCCAGGAACAAAAAGACGCCGTATTTCCGCCCTTCCTGCGCGATTTCCTTTAAAATCGACTTTGCCGGGGAATCGAGCGATTTGGGGGCAAAATTGTGAGCTTCATCCGTCACAATGACAAACGGCGGGAAGAAATGCCCTTCCTCCCCGTTCATGCGCGCATCTTTATACTCACGTCGTTTCCGGTACAGCGTGCCGGTGACATAAGTCGCAAAGACTTGCAGGATCCAGGCGTTCCCCTGGACGACCACCAACTTTCCTTGTTCCAGCCCCTGTTCAATGGACCGGATGTCCCGCTGGAACAAACCGGCTTTGTCCAGACGTTTCAGACGCCAGTCCACCCCTTTGACGGAAGAAGGCGGCAAAGAGCCGTATTGCTGCAACAATTGCATCAATTCCTGAATCCGCTGAACATCCACCGGTGTCAAATCTTCCTTCTTTCGTAACTGTCTTTCCAAACCTTGTTTCCCTTCATCAAGGGCTTGCACCAGATTGCCGATGCGATCGCTGAACGTTTCAAAACTGTCCCGGGGCCGGTGCAGCATCTGGATCACGTTCACCATGGAATCGGAAAGCTGGCTTCCGGCCGCCCGCAACAGTTCCACCACATCCCGGGTCGACAAATCGGAAAAAGAAATCCCCACTTCTTTTCCGATTTGCACCGTTACAAAAAGATCCCGGAAATCCGGGGCACGGTCCGATAATCCGGGGGCCGGATCGGAAAAGTCCATTTCAAAGTGCGGATCAAACACCAGCGCGGGAATCCGGAGTTTCATCAATTCCTCCAACATCACCCGCAAGCCGAATGATTTTCCCGATCCGGATCCGCCAAAGATACCGACATGCGGGTATTGCTGCATCGATTGAATGTCAAAAATGAAAGGAACCCCTTCTTGCGGCCTCAACTCGCCGTGCTCCATCATAACAACCCGGTCTTTTAAGTCATCCGAAATTGTCCCCCCCATGGATTCCGTTCCCCGGATTTCCCCCAGTGTCATTCCTTCATCCGGGGACGTTTTGACCAGAAGATGGCGCACTTCTTCAAATGAAGGCAAACGGACGGGACAGCCGGTCCGCACCGGATGCGGGGCTTCCTCATACAGACGCAGCTTCGCCAGATTGATTTCATCGGATTCGATGTCATAGCCGATTTGTTCCAAAGTATCAATCACTTGCGCGTCCACCAACGACTTATCCAGCCCCATCGGGATCAGGCGGTTGTACGACATGGTTTCCACCACTTCTCCCTGCGGATGGTTCAAAGCAGGATCTTCAATGACCAGAATTTCGTTGATGCGGAATTTCCGCTCCCGGGAGACAACATAAACTTCCTGTTGGGTGGTGACACCTACCACTTGCATGATTGATCGCTCCTGTTCCATCGGATTTTAAATCATCCGTTCTTTTCTTTTGCTTTGCAACAGCCGGTAACGCAGTTCCGGATCAATGTACTGTTCCACCATGGTTTCCACCAACGGGTCGGTGACCCTCACCTGATTGTCCACAATGTCCAGCCAGTAAGGGATGCCCCGTCCCTGCTCCGGTGTCAAGCTGTAAACCAGCCTTGCCAGGTTCCACCGGTCTTCCCGCTGGGACTTCAATCCGTCCAGTCCAATCGGTTGCGGGCTTTTGGAAGTCCGGAATGCCATTTTCCACATCCGGCTTCCCGACGGACTCCATGCTTCCCATTCAAACGCTTCCCCTTCCCGCAGGACACCATACAACAAATCGCGGTCGGTCAATGCCGGATACTCGGGAAAAAAGGCATGAACCAGGGTCCGGGTCTCAATTTCCTCGGAAACCCCCACCAGAAGCGAATGTTGACGTTCTGCCATTTGCGCCACTTGTTCCCAGCTTTTTGCATCCGATATATAGAAGTGCAGCAAAGAGCCGTCCAACATCACGACCCGCGGAGCCCAGTCTTTCATCGCCTCCATCGTGACCTGCATTTCGAGACGGGACAACAGATCTCCTCTTTTGCGGGCTTCACTGGCCGCATTGCCCTCGTTGGTTTCATCCCCTTTTAAAAGTGGTGTGTACACATCTGCGGCCCATTTTTCTTTCCCGTTGGTGGCTTTGGCCAATGCCTGGAAAACGGACAAGGTGCGGGTTTGCGAACCTTTGGTGGAGTTTACCGAACCATCGACTCCGACCAGAAACCGTCCTTGGAGAAAATCTTTGATCTCTTCGCCGCTCCATTTTTCAATGGAATAAAAAGCGCCTGCTTCTTCCAAACGTTTCCGTATGGCGGATTGATCGAGGGATTGCAAAGGAAAAGCTTGTTTCAACGATTCATTCAACCATTCCAATTTCCTTTTCAGTTCAACGGATACGGGTAACAATCATACCCCTCCTTATACAGATTGGCCGCCAACCTTCCGGCGGTTCATACCGGTTTTCGCCAAGCGTACATTTTCATCATCTATTTTTGTGGAAATCCCGAAAAACAACAAGACTGATCACAAACCGATGTGATATTAATAAAATAAATATTTATTGATAGATGTTAAACTTTTTTCTATCTAAATATATTTTATCC